>JAYTFV010000400.1:0-25005 GCA_043734065.1 Planctomycetota bacterium | reverse complement strand
GGAAACGGCCTGACCGACACACTGGCAACCGTTCTGCGGGGCTTCGGCCCGGCAGGACGGTTGTTCGCATTGGGGGGGGGATCGTTGAGGGTTGAGGGTTGAGCGACAGCGGGGACATCCTTCATCCTTCATCGCCCCCCCGACAAATTCTCCAGAATCCCTGAAAGAACTTTTTGACCTCTCTCCCGCCTGACCTAGGTTTGATTACTCCGTGAGCGCGGGTCTGACCTTTCCGGTCCCGACCACACACTCGGAACACGGATTCAACTGGAGCACTCATGATTCCCTTCTGGCTCCCCTTCGAACTCACCCCCCTGTTGGGCGCGGCCTCCATGGCTGCTGGGAGCCTGCTCTGGTTCCTGGCTGGTGGTGCCCGTTCCTGACTCCCCACATGAGATGCTCCAGCGGCATCGAGATTCCCTCACGATTGGTTCGCGGGCCGGAGGCTTCGCGAGCGTGATGGAAAGATTCCCCTCTCTTCTGAAAGGTCGACGTTCATGGATTGGCACAGCATTCTGGTGGATAACTGGCACGTCAAACTCGTCGCTGCGGTCATGATCTGGGCGGCCTGGATCGATGGCAAAGAGCTGCGTGTGCCGAACTGGTTGACCTTCCCGATGGTCCTGACGGGCCTGATCTACGGCACCTGTGTCGGGGGATGGGAAGGTCTGGGGGCGGCCCTGCTGGGGATGATCGTCGGGCTGATCACGATGCTGCCGATCTACGCGGTGGGTGGCATGGGGGCTGGCGATGTGAAGCTGATGGCGGGGCTGGGAGCCTGGCTGGGCTGGAACGTGGCGTTCAATGCCTTCATCTGGACGGTGTTCACCGGAGCTGCGATGGCCCTGGTGATGGTGGCCTACTCGGGGCAGTGGACCAAACACTACGGTCAGTTCCTGATCATCTGGCACGAGTGGACGACCATTCGTGATCCGAAGAAGCTGTCGGAAATCGCCGCCGAGCGGAAGCCCCGGATGTACCTGCTGCCGTACGGCATCCCGATGACGGTGGCCTCGATCGCCTACTTCTTCTACGCCGGAATGATCTAGTCGATCCCCCGCCGGAGTGAATGCTCCGGCGGAAATTGCCGATGCCCTGCGTGATGGAGAGCATCACGCGGGGCCTCTTGGTGTCAGGACCGGAAAGTCGAGCCACCAGGCACAGTCGTTCCGATCATTTCAATCGTCACAACCCGCATAAAGTGAAGTCGCGGTCCTCAGCCAGCCGATGTTGTTCACGGGTCGAAGTCTCTTTCGGCTCCGGGAACCACTTGGACTGAGGTCCACCCTCCCGGAGTGAAGCAACATGAAACCCAAGGCACTGATGTTGTTGGCCGTCGCCATTGGCTGCGGTCTGGTCGCGATGCTGGGAGTCCAGCAGGCGATGCAGGGCAGCCAGAAGGAAGTGGTCATCGAGACCCGCAAGGTCTTGCTGGCCATCAAGGACATCAAACCGGGCGAACACCTCTCGGAAGAGAACGTGACCCTGCAAGAAGTCCCCTTGACAACTCTGGAGACCCTCAAAGGCGATGTGGTTCTCAAGGTGGAAGACTATCAAGAGCGTTCCCTGATGATGGCCGTGATGGCCGGTGACCCGATTCGCAAGTCCAAACTCAGCGAAAAGGGTCAGTTTGGTGTCTCCCAGTCGATTCCTAAAGGCATGCGCATCTTCACGATGGTGGCCAACGACACACAAACACACAGCGGAATGCTCCGCCCCGGCGACAGGGTCGATGTCACAGTCAGATTCACCGCCCGGAATGGGGGCATGGTCAACAAGGTGCTCCTGGAGTACATCGAGATCTTTGCCTGCGAGAACAAGACGGTCAACAGCGAAGATGGGAAGAACGAACAGCGGGCCCGCAACGTCACGCTGCTGGTGACTCCCGAACAGGATGGATTCATCAAGATCGCGCAGGCCAAGGGACAGCTGGACTTGTCGCTTCGGAACCCGACCGATGATGAGGTCGTCAACGCCAACGGGGTCAACTCCCAGGCGCTGGATGACCTGCAACATTCAATCGGCAATGACGACGTGCCGGGATATGCGCGGGGTCGGTATCAAGACCGGATGGAAGACGACAAAGCTCCGGAAGCGGAAGCTCCCAGTCCGACTCCAGCGGAACCAGTTCCTGTGGCCTCCACCCCCGCAGCCCCTGGCAATGTTCAAGGATTCCTCAATCAGGGGGCACTGGCCTCCGCCGACACATCGAAGACCAATCGCTGGACCATGAAGATCTACAACGGCAATGACGCCGTGCATGTCGACGTGGAAGATGTCCAGCCGGAAGCAGCCGCCGCTCCCACGGGTAGTGGAATTCCCGGCATGTTGAAGAGCCTGTGGTCGTCCGGTCAGAAATGACGGCGGCCACTTCCCGCAATCGAAGGATCGATTGCGACACGAGTTCCCAGAGATGTGCCTGATACGAGTGCCTGAGCGAGCGGTTCCACCCAGACGTGGGACCGCTCCCCAAGCCCTGTCTCAGGCGGTTCTTTTCGAGGTGCAAGGATGTCATCCTCCAAGCAACGAGGCTGGAGTTTCGGAATTCGATCCGTCGGCTCCTGGGCGGCCCTGCTGGTCGCCATTGCTCTCCCATTGGCCGCACAGACACCCGCTCCCCCGCCCGCTGGTTCGGCTCCCACCGTGGAAGCTCGCGACTCGGAGCCGGTGTTTCATGTCATTGCCCCCGACTCCAAAATCTCCGTCATCCATTTACAAACGCGAAAACTGGAATTTTCGAAACGGATCAAAGAAGTCGACGACTTCAATCCCGAAATTCTGAGTGTGACTCCTGTCTCCCCGACTCAAATCCGGCTGCGGGCCGAGACGACCGGCGTCACCTCGCTGACCGTCACGGACGAGACGGGCGCGGTCTACACGGTGGAAGTTTTCGTCGAAAGCGATGTCCGCGAACTCAAGGCGTACTTGCAACGGCTCTTCCCGGGATCGGCGATTGATGTGGTTTCGCTCCGCGAGAGCGTCGTCTTGCGGGGCTGGGTCACCGAACCCCAATCGATCCCCCAGATCATGGCGATCGCCGAGCAAATGTATCCGAAGGTGCATAACCAGATGCAGGTCGGCGGCGTCAATGTGGTCCAGTTGCACGTCAAGATCCTGGAAGTTCAGCGGTCCAAGGTGAAGCAGTTGGGCTTCAATTTTGCGGCATCGGGCCAGCATTATGCGCTCGGGAGTGTCGTCGGGGGACTGGTTCCTTTGTCGGGAATTTCAGCCCCCTTTGGAGCCCCCCCCGTTCCCACTTTGGGGGCCTCGACCCTCTCTCAGTTGCAATTTGCGATCACCGGGAACTCGGACCGCTTTCAAGGTTTCATTGATGCGCTGACGAACGAGGCCCTGGCTAAAGTGCTGGCCGAACCGACACTGGTCACCACCAGCGGTCGTCCCGCCTCATTGCTGTCCGGCGGTGAGTTTCCGATTCTGGTGCCGGGCGGGGTCGGGACCGTTTCGATCCAGTTTCGAGAGTTCGGCGTGCGGATGGAGGCCATTCCCACCGTGCTGGGAAATGGCCGCTTGAGGCTCGATGTGGCCCCCGAATTCAGCGAACGCGACTTCAGCAGCTCAGTCACCGTCGGGGGATTGGTCGTGCCGGGGATTAATACCCGCCGCGTCAACACCCAGGTCGAAATGAACTTTGGTGAAACGATCATGATCGGGGGATTGATCTCCCGCAAACGCATCACCACATCCACCAAGATCCCCATCATCGGGGAACTCCCTATCATCGGGGCCGCCTTCAGCCGCAAGACGCACGAAATGGGCGAGACCGAACTCCTGATCATGGTCACGCCCGAGATGGCCGGGGCCATGCGACCCGACCAGGTGCCCTACAACGCCCCCGGCTGGATGCAGGATGAACCGACCTCCAAGGAACTCTTCATGGATGGCATGCTCGAAGTCCCCAGCTACGGACCCGACTGCGACGGCTGCCAGAACTGCCAGCCGGGCGGGATGGTCAACGGCCACGGCCAGCCCGGCCTGATCCTGGAGGGGCCCGCCCTCTGCGCACCTCGCGAGAATACGGCTCCCGCCGATTCGGCCCCCCTCCTGGTTCCGGAACAGGATCAGCTCCTCAGTCCGACCGATCCACCCGCCGGAGACATCCAGACGATGAGTGGTCGGTCCGGCGATCGACGGGTCATTCCGGCGGGCGGCGACCCCTTCCGGGTTCCCACCCGCCGCGAGATCCCCGCGTCCCCCACCCGCACCTCAACAACTGGTCGCACCTCAACATCCAGTCGGCCCGAGATGTCTGAAGATTCAGCCCCCGCCTCGAAACGCACCCTCAGCCGGGGTCTGCCAGGACTGATCGGACCTCTGCGTCCCTCTTCCGCTCGCCCCACGAGCCGAGCAGCCACCAAGCCTCCCGCTCCGAAAAGCGTTCGCGGCTTGGCCCCCTGATTCCCGTCCCACCTGTCCCCCAAAGTGAGTCTCCCCAGGCGACTCATACGGGATGGGAATGTCTCACCGCCTTCTGATTCCCAAACCGTTGATCGAGGTGTCTCCTCGTCGCGGACCGTGTCTTTCCAAGGATCTCCTCATGAGCAGCGTTGTTCGACTGGCGATTGTCGACCCCAACGACGGCTCGCGCGGATCGGTGAAAAACCTTCTGCTGGGCGTCGATAGCGTGTGGCTCGAAGCGGAGTGCTCGCGCTACGAATTCTTTGCCGACCTCATCACACAAACCAAGCCCGACATTGCCCTGGTCAGCCTCGATGCTGACCAGTCCAAGGCTCTGGCACTCATTGCCCAGGTCAGCCAGCTCGTGCCGAGCTGTCATGTCCTGGTCCTCAGCAAGTCGACGGAAGGCAGCCTGATCCTGCAGGCCATGCGCAATGGGGCGCGTGAATTTCTTAATGCCCCGCTCCGCCTCGACGACTTCATGGCCGCGCTCGATCGCTTGCAACTGACGGGGGGAGGTCGCAAGGGGGGAAAATCGGGCGGAAGCAAGGTCGTGACGATCGTCGGGGCGAGCGGCGGCGTGGGCTGCACCTCGCTGGCCATCAACCTGGCCTGCATCGAGGCCCGCAACAAGGACAACAGTGTCGCGGTCATCGACCTCGACATGGGCCTGGGCGATGCCGATGTGTGGCTCGACATCATCCCCGACTACACCATTCAAGATGTGGCGGACAACATCACCCGTCTGGATTACTCGTTGCTGAAACGGTCGTTGACTCAGCACTCCAGCGGAGCGTTTCTACTCCCGCGTCCGATCCAGATGGACGACCATCCGCCGATTTCACCCGATCAATTGCAGCGTGTCGTGTCACTGCTCAAAGCCACGTTCTCGCACCTGATCATTGATGTCAGCAAGAGCTTTTCACCTCTGGATGTCGCGGCCATGCAAGTTTCAGACATCGTGCTGCTGGTCACCCAGCTCGATCTGCCCTGCCTGCGAAACGTTGTGCGGATCACGCAGTTCCTGGAGGAACGCGAACTGGCCGGCAAGGTCAAGGTACTGGTCAACCGCATCGGTCTGGAAGACAGCCAGATCAGCCTCAACAAGGCCCTCGACACCATCGGTCGCGAGGTCTATTGGCAGATTCCCAACGACTATGCCGCCATGATCGAGTCTCGCAACAACGGCGTCCCCCTCATCGAGCAGGCCCCGAAATCCAAGGCCACCAAGGCCATCGAACTGCTCGCCCAGCAGATCGACTCCGGCGAACAGCTCAATGCTGGCTCCCCGGAAGCCCAAGCCACAGCCGCCGCCGCCGCCGCCGCCGAGAAGCCCAAACGCCGGCTGTTCAGCTTCCTGGGGAAATAGCTCTCCGCCCTCCGGGAGAGTGGACTGATCTCCCGTCACCCCAATCCCCGCTGACACCCCGCTGCCAGTCACTTGCGAAGTGTCCAGTTACCACGGACACTCTAGGGGAGGGACTGATCCAGGAGGATGTGCCATGCCCAATCTGGGAACGCCACGCGAGCTGTCATCACTGCTCGACGAGAATCGACAACTGCGAGCTCGCTTCGAAACGGCGGAGCAGCAGTTGGAGGAATTGAAAGCCGAGCAGGCCCTGCTCGAAGCGTTGATGGAGACGATTCCGGACGATATTTATTTTAAGGACCGAAACGGGCGGTTTCTGCGGATCAATCGTTCGAAGGCGCTCCGCTCGGGATTGACCGATCCCCGGCAGGCGATCGGGAAGAGCGACGCGGATTTCTTTCAGACCGAGCATGCGCAAGCCTCTCTGGACCAAGAGCGGCAGATCATGGAGAGTGAGACTCCCATGATCGATCAGATCGAGCGACTGGTCTGGCCGGATGGTCACATCTCTTGGGTTTCGGCCACCAAGGTGCCGCTCCGCGATCACTCCGGACAGATCATGGGGACCGTCGGGATCTCACGGGACATCACCCAGCATCACGACACCGAAGAAGCCCTGCATGTCGAACGCGACCGCCTGCGGACCCTGGTCGACAACCTGCCCGATAACATTTTTATCAAGGACCGCCGCGGTCGTTTTGTCACGGTCAATTCGACGCTGGTCGGATCTTTTGGCAAACAGTCCGAAGCGGAACTGGTGGGACTCACCGACAGCGATATTTTGGAACCCGCGCTCGCGAAGCTGTACGAAGTCGACGATCAGCATGTCATGACCTCTGGCTCCCCGCTCTACAACCGGGAAGAAGAGTTTGTCACGTTCGAAGGCTTCCGTCGCATCATCCTGACGACCAAGGTGCCGCTCCGCTCTAAGAAGACGAACGAGATCATCGGACTGGTCGGCATCTGTCGCGACATCACCGAACGCAAGCTCGCCGAAGAGGAACTCCGCCGGGCCAAAGAGGCCGCCGAAGTGGCCAATCGTGCCAAGAGCGACTTCCTGGCCAACATGAGCCACGAAATCCGCACACCCATGAACGCTGTCATCGGCATGACGGAACTGCTGCTGGGATCCGAAATCCAGGCCGAGCAGCGCGACTACCTCGAAACGATTCGAGATGCCGCCGACTCCCTGATGGGGATCATCAACGACATCCTCGACTTCTCGAAGATCGAATCGGGCAAGTTCGAACTCGAGAACTACCCGATTGAGGTCCGCGAATGGCTCGGAGACACCGTCCGCACGCTGGGGATTCGGGCTCATGCCAAAAAAATCGAACTGGCCTTCGACATCGAAGATACCGTCCCTCAATTTGTCCTCGGAGACGGACTGCGTCTGCGGCAGATCATCCTGAATCTCGTCGGTAACGCGATCAAGTTCACCGAACGGGGCGAAGTCTTTGTCTCCGTGAAAGTCGCCCAGCACACCGACGATCACGTCCAGCTGCACTTCGCCGTCAGTGACACCGGAATCGGCATGACCCCCGAGCAACAGGCCCGCGTGTTCGAGGCCTTCGAGCAGGCCGACACCTCCATGACCCGTCGCTACGGCGGGACCGGCCTCGGGCTCTCCATCTCCACCCGACTCGTCTCCCTCATGGGAGGCCGACTCAAAGTCCACAGCCAACCGGGACACGGCAGCACCTTTGAATTCGCCATCGACTTCCAGAAACCCACAGCCTCCCCGCCGGACCAGCAACGGTCTCTCGATTTGGAGTTGCTCACCGGCCTGCGCGTCCTCATCGTCGATGACAACGACACCAACCGCCGCATCCTGCTCCGCATGTGTCAGAACTGGCGCATGACTCCCATTGCCGTCGCCGACGCCACTTCCGCCCTCGATCAACTGCGAAAAGCCAGCGAGACCGGCCCGCCGTTTGACCTCGTCCTGACCGATGCCAGTATGCCCGACATCGACGGCTTCACGCTCGCCTCGCACATCCAGCAGGACCGCAAGATCGGCAGCGTGGTGGTCATGATGCTCACCTCGCTCGATCAGACGCACGGGACCAAAGACCTCGAACGACTCGGGATCAAATCGTTCCTCGTCAAACCGGTCAAGCAGTCCGACCTGCTCGATGCCATCATGCTCGCCATGGATGGCCGACGCAGCGACAGCCCCGCCCCGATCGAGGTCCAACAGACCGCCGCCCAACTGCCTCCCCTGCAGGTTCTCCTGGCCGAGGACAGCCTCGCCAACCAGAAGCTGGCCATCGGGCTCCTCAAGCGCTGGGGCCATACCGTCACCGTCGCCAACAATGGGCGCGAGGCAGTCACGCTCGCCGCTCAGCGGGCGTTCGATCTAATCCTGATGGATGTGCAAATGCCAGTGATGGACGGCATGGAGGCCACCGCTCTGATTCAGCGGCAGCAGGTTCAGACCGGCCAGCACGTCCCGATCATCGCCATGACGGCCCACGCCATGAAGGGCGACAAGGAACGCTGCCTGGCGGCGGGCATGGATGGCTATGTCTCCAAGCCGGTCCGCCCGAATGATCTGCTGGCCGCCATGCTGTCGTTCTTTACGCCCGGTTTGGAGCCGCCCGCCCTGCTCCGACCCACTGCCTCTTCGCGGCCCGCCCCCTCAGTCGCCACCCCGCCGGTCCCGCATGAGTTGCCCCCGGACGCCCGCATCGATTGGGCTGCCGCCCGTGTCATCGTCCTGGAGGACGAGGATCTGCTGCGGGAGATTGTCGAGGCCTTCTTGTCGGAGGCCGAACCGCTGGCGGTCGAACTCTCGACAGCACTCACTTCGGCGGATGCGCGTGCGGTCGCCCGCTTGGCCCATACCCTCAAGAGCAACCTGCGGACCTTCGGCGTACTCTGTGCCGACGACATGCAGACGATCGAACTCTCCGCCAAGGCCGGGCACCTCGACCCCGTCAAGTCCCTCTGGCCCGAGGTCCGCCCACTTATCACTCAGGTCGTGGAGCAGATGCAGGCGTACCTCGCCAGCCCTCCCTCCCACTGATCGCTCGACACTGCAGCGGTGATCGAACCAACTCGTCGGCTCTGCTCGTCACCCACCTCAGACTTCCGAAGACTTCGAAAGTCTGAAGTCTCTCCAACGCCCCCGCTGAACACCCATGCCGAAACTCGCCGCCTTCCCCAAAGCCTACATGGACGATCTGGTCGTGCATGGCACGATGAAGCTCCGCCAGTGGATTGATCTGGCCGCCACGCTCGATATCGACGGCCTGGAGTTCTACACCGGGCTGCTCGACTTGCAGGACCGGAAACGCTGGCCCGAGGCCCGGAAGGCCACCGAAGACCACGGGATGACGATCCCGATGATGTGTGCCTCGCCCGACTTCACGCACCCCGATCCCCAGTTCCGCCAGGAGCAAGTCGACAAGCAGAAGTTCTGGATCGAAATGACCGCCGCCCTGGGAGGCACCTACTGCCGCGTCCTCTCCGGCCAGCGGCGTCCCGAGGTCAGCCGCGCGGACGGCATTGAATATGCCGCCCAGTGCATCGAGATCTGTGCCCCGTTCGCCGCCCAGCACGGCGTGACCCTCATCATCGAGAATCACTACAAGGACAACTACTGGACCTACCCCGAGTTCGCCCAGAAGATGGATGTCTTCTGCGACCTCGTCGAGCGGATCAAGGTCAAGAACTTCGGCGTCAACTACGACCCCAGCAACACGATCCTGGCCGGGGAAGACCCGCTCGAACTGCTCGAGCGCGTCAAACACCGCGTCGTCACCATGCACGCCAGCGACCGCACGCTGATCTCCGGCACGATCGCCGATCTCCAGAAAGAAGAGGACAGCATCGGCTACGCCAAACGCCTCAAGCACGGCGAAATCGGCCAGGGCATGAACGACTACGACGCCATCTTCTCGACCCTCAAATCGGTCGGCTTCGACAGTTGGATCAGCATTGAGGACGGCGTCGACGGCTTCGACCAACTCAAGGGGAGCGTGGCCTTCCTCCGCCGCAAGATGGCCCAGCACTGGGGCCCCCAATACGGGAAATCTGGGAGGTAGATTTCACGCATTAGGGTTGGCATCTTTGTGAAACCACCCCTTCGATTCAAGCACATTCCAAGCCACTCGAAGATGTGGCTCTTTGAAGATTCGCTTACGCTCATTCCAAGCATGAACCTTCTGAATCGCCTCATCGGCGTTTGCGGCTCCGTCTTTCGCGACAACCCAATGAGTTGTCGCCAGCAGTTCCATACCGTAGGCGGTCTCAAACCCTTGAATCAGATCCTCAATTTTTGCGAAGTGAGCCTGCGTCTTCGGCTGATCGGTCAGAAATCGCTCAGCCTCTTCGAGAGCATCTTGCCGGTACTCAATCATCTTTCCCGGACTTTCGGCACCGTCACCAAATCCGACGATGAAATGTCCTTCAATCTTGTTCAGCACCTGGTGCAGGTTCTTGGCGTATGGACCGTACGTTCCTTTGACATACTGCAATCGCAAGGGCTCGCCTGCCTCCTGCATGAAATACATCAGCTTGTGGATCTCCAACAGCGTGATCGAGTCATCCATGAGAGGGGCCAGATATCGCCTCATCAAACTCAGGAGAGACGCTCGTCCGACCGTCATCTCGGGACGGGCGGTCCGGTTGACAATCTTCTCGGCGCTGGGAGCACCCACAGGCTCGAAGACCTGAATGTCGACATCATCGAACTGAGAGAGAGCCGCTTCGATCCGGGAATAGACCGTGTGCCAGTCCAATCCCCCCAGTCCACAACCGAGCGGTGGGACGGCGATGGACCGAATGTTCAAGCGGCGAATCTCGTGAGCCAGTGCCTCAAGGCCCGAATCGATGTATTCGAGCTTCGATTTGCTCTTCCAATCAGTCTTCGTCGGAAAATTGATGATGTACTTCAGACCGTTGAGTTCCCGCAACGAGTGGACATGCATCACCCCCAGCTTCAGCTCACCCGACTTGCACGCCTTGAGATAGGTATCGTAGTTCTCCGGAAATGCTTTGCGGAACTGCAAGGCGATCCCCTTACCCATTACGCCGACCGTGTTGACGGTGTTGACGAGGGCTTCGACATCAGCTTCCAACAGATTTCCTTGAACTTTGCGAATCATGGCGTCATTCTGATCAATGGATGGTGAATCATTCAATAGTACCACGTAGGAAGAATCTTTACCGAGGGTTTGTATTCCGCTTCTGCCAGCAATTTGTGGACCCGCTGCTCGACCTCCGCATTCATCACCCCGATTCCCACAATGCCAGCCCACGGGAAGGAGTCATGCACCAGGAATTCCGCCTGCTTGCGTTCTTTGACTGCGGGGTCTCGCCAATCTGTTGCATTGACCGCATTCCAGTCGACTTCGGTTTCCAGAAGCGAGAAATCGCTGAAGAAACCCGTGAAAGATGTTCGAGCGTTGCCATCCGTGAAAGCCATCCGTTGTGTTCGCAATTCATGGTCTGCATATTCGATGGTCGAAACGAGATGGATGATCGGTGTTTGTCCCCCCTTGAAGCTCAACTCATTGTTCCCCCTGTTGATGACGTACAACATTGTAGAACGTGGACAGAAGTAGAATGGCACGTAGTCGCCCACATTCGTTCCCGGATGACAGGGAACAGCCTTCTCCAATCGAACCTGCTTGATGTGGTCGTATCCGATCACCACTCCGCTGGCTTGTTGCTGACGCACTCTGGCATCAGACCACAACCCACCAGCGGCGATGATCTTCGGCAAGTTGTCGATATGCGTGATGTGGTAGATGTGAGTTGGCATGCCTTCTCCGCACCTGCGAGCTGCCTTGCCTTGGCATGGTTACGATCTAGACTTAATGGAGTGTACGGTTTTTCTGAACTTGTTTCGAAGCTCACGCAGGGGGAACGCCGCTTCCCGATGCTTCGCCTCGCGTGCCCGACCGTCGTTGGAGTCCAGCCTTTAAGCTGCCTCTGCGAGCAGGGAGCAGGCTCAAGCCTGAACTCCAACGCTCCCGCGGGGGAGCTTCGACCCGCGTGCGGCGTGTCGGATAAAATATGCATGGCATGTTGGCCACTCACTCCGGAACCCGTGTCATGTGCAGCGCCGAGATTCCTGCCGATTCACCGAGGCGGCCCGGGTGCGTCTCACACCCCGAAAACGAATCATCGGCCAAACTCCTCTTTTCCCGTTTTGCAAGAACTGCTAAGAACCCGTATGCCGTGCGGCAATTGTTGCCGCAAATGACGAGTCCCATCCCGGATGGATGGGTCTTGATCACGACAGATGCGATGCTGACTGTGGCAGCCCAGCGGGTGAACTCCCGTATCGGCTGCCAGGGAAAGGACTCCCATGACCACGTTACTCCTCAAAATCCTGGCTCTCTCTGGCGTCATCTCCGCAGGCTGTTTTGCCGTGTGGAAGGCCAACTCCGAACTCCAGCCGACCGTGGCCGCGAACCCTGCCCAGTTCACGGCCCTCGAAGGCGAACCCGCCGAGGGAGTCGGCCTGGGGGGGCAACCGATCCCGAAATCGTCAGCATCTGTGCCGGTGACGACCAATCCGGAACCGGCGGCCGACCAACTCCTGGCACTGGCCGATCCCGCCTTCGCCGACGGCTCCATCGAGAACGATCAGCCGACCCCGCGCAGCATGCCCGCGTCTTTCCCTCCCGAGCAGGGCGAGCCTTCGCTCGCCGAGGCCGCCGAGCCCACCGCACCGGAACCAGGCGTCTCATCTCTGGAAGTTCTCGAAGCGGCCGAGGTCTCCGCTCCCGCACCCCGTCCCCGCACATCGGGCGGAGCTGCGGCAACAGCGCCTCTCTCCAAGGCCAGTCCTCTGCGTCGCTTCTCGGAGGAAGCCGGACCGCCCGTGCTGATGACAGTTCCCAACACCACAGCGACCACTTCGGCAGACCCCCAAACCGCCCCGTCCGAGGCCACGCCGCGCCGCCGGACTCCCAGCCGCGTCGTCCCCGCCAATAGCGAAATCCTGGTCGAGTCCACCACCGATGCGGTCCCCGATACGGGAGATGTCCCCGCGCCCCCCGGTGAACTTCCCGTGACCCCAGCCACCTCTGGCTTCATCAACTCGGACGAGCAGTTCGGCAATGAACCGACACATCAACCCAGCCCCGCACTGGGAGGGCGCTCTCGCGCTCCGGCGCTCCGGCAACCCGCCAACAGCGCCACGCCTGACACCGACACCTCACCCTTCGGCGGATCTGCCACCGAACCGGAAACCGAGCCACAGCCCGCGGAAATGCCACAGCCCATCGACGCGGCCCCGGGATTGAACCCCTTTGCTCCTCGCAAAAAGTCCTCTATTCCGACTCCGGTCGAAGAGGTTCCTCCCGTCGAGGAGGTCACTCCCGCTCCGATCGAGTTGGAACCGGCCCCGCTGAATCTAGCTCCGAACCAGCGGCCCGCGCGCACTCCGACCCACACACACGCCGTCGGGGAGGATCTCGATCCGACCCCCGCTGCGCGATCTTCCATCCCGTCGCCCGCCAATTCGTCGCGACCGATCACGCCCGACATGCTGATCGGCGACGCCACCGTGGAAGACCCGCTCCTGGCCCCGACGCAACAGCCACAACTCCGCATTGAGAAGAAGGCCCAGGCCGAAGCCGAGGTTGGCGAGAAGTTCGTCTACGAGATCATCGTGCAGAACGTCGGCTCCGTCCCCGCGCAGTACGTCGTCGTCGAAGAACGCATTCCCAAAGGCACCCGCATGGAGCGGTCCCAGCCCCAGGCCCACATCGGTCGCGACCATATCCTCCGCTGGGAATTGGAGACGATGCAGCCCAACACCCAGAAGGTCATCAAGGTCGAAGTGACCCCGCTGGAGGCCGGTCCGATCGGCAGCGTCGCCACCGTGCGTTTCGCCGCCCAGGTCGCGACCAAGACGGTCGTGACTGCCCCCACGCTGACGCTGTCGATCAAGCATCCGCCCGAAGTGGCGGTCGGCGAACAAGTGCCGTTGAAGTTTGTCGTCACGAACACCGGCACGGGCACCGCCCGCAAGGCGAAGCTGCGTGCCGTCCTGCAGGAGGGTCTGCACCACCCGGCGGGCCTCGACCTCGACCAGGATCTGGGCACGCTCGCACCGGGTCAGTCGCGGGAAATCGATCTGTCAGTGACCGCTTCCGAGCCGGGACGCTACACCCCCCACGTCATCGTCACCGCCAACGAAATCGAGCAGGAAAACCGTACGCTCGACTTGAACGTGATCGAGTCGCGTCTGACACTCAGCCGCGAAGGCCACGCTCGCCGATTCGTCAACCGCCCCGCCGAGTTTGTGACCAAGGTCACCAACCACTCCGTCCAGACGATGAAAGATGTCATCATCACGGAACACCTCCCCGAGGGCGTGACCCCCGTCGGCGAGATGGGGAAGTTCCGCTGGGCTCCCAAGGAACGGACCGTGACCTGGAAAGTGTCGGAACTCGGCCCCGGCCAGCATTCGGACCTGAAGCTCTCGATCGTGTCGGCCCGCGCCGGAAAGCTCAACGGCAAGGTCCAAGCCGTGGCCGCCTCGGGTCATCATGCGGAGTTGCCGACGGAACTCGAGGTCCAGGGGTTCTCCTCGTTGACTCTCGATTTCCAGGGCGATGGCAAGGCCGTGGCCGTCGGGGATCAGGTCTCGATGCGAGTCACCGTGGGCAACAAGGGGAGCGCCCCGGCCAAGGGAGTCCAGGCCCTGTTTGAACTCCCGCCGCAAATGACATTTGTAGCCGCCAAGGGATCGGACAACATCAAAGCCACCCGCGAAGGGAATTTCGTGACCTTCGACGTACTGGAAGAACTTGCCCCGAACTCCCATCAGACCTATGACATCGTGCTGACCGCAGCCCAGGAAGGCCGACCATTGGTGGGGGTCGAACTCATCAGCACCGACCTGCCGAAGTCAATCCACCAGCAAGAGGCCGTCACGATTACGCCGTAATGAAACAGGTTCATCACTCCCGCCACTGGGCTGGCCTGGCCCTGATATCACGGGCAGACGTTGGCGGGATTGAGTGTGTGCGGCATCAGCGAGTCGTAGCGATCAGGCGAGCCGGATGGCGTCAGCCACCGGACTCTTCGACTCGCCGCCAGAGTCCGGGGGCTGACGCCGCCCGGCTCGCCAGCGTTTGAGCTGGGACGAGTCGACCATGCGAGATTGGCCCCTCACAAGAACACACTCAACCGCGATCAGCACGCCGTTTCATCAGGCCCATCTGGTCCCACCGGTGGCGCGACGGCAGTCGCAGTATTCATCGATTTTCTACACAGGCTTCCCTGACTCCTCACATCGATCGCGAACATACGTCCTTCCAGGGCCGTTGTGTTGTTCAGCGGCTGAACTGTGCGAGGAACACCGGAGGAAGACTGATGCCCATTGTCCGCAAGTCGCGTGGATTTACGTTGATTGAACTGTTGGTGGTGATCGCCATCATCGCCGTGTTGATCGCCCTGCTCCTGCCCGCTGTGCAGCAGGCCCGCGAGGCAGCCCGCCGCTCGTCCTGTAAGAACAACCTGAAGCAGTTGGGGCTGGCGCTGCATAACTACGAGGGGACGTTCAAGATGTTTCCCCCCAGCCGCATCAACCTGACCGGCCCGAACTTCCAGAAGACCTGGCTGACGATGTGCCTGCCCTACCTGGATCAGGCCCCGATGTACAACCTGTATGACGCCAACTTGAACTGGTACGACGTGCCGAATGATCCGGCCACCACGACAGCTCTCAGCGTGGCGATGTGCCCCTCGTCACCCGGAGCTGTGTCGACCCCGACTTCGGCCCTGTACAGTGCCGTCAGCAGCGGAGTGCGGACCGATACCCCCGCCTGGGCTCAGGGCGATTACGGCTCGATCAACGCCGTTCGCAACGGGTTGCAGGTCGCCTCCGGCGGGGTCTCATGGGGCGTCAAGGAGAAGGACGGCGGACTCGGTCGCGGCCCCAATGGAGTGGCGTTGGGCAAATTCACCGACGGTCTCTCGAACACCATGCTGGTGGGAGAAGATGCCGGTCGCCCGATGCTCTACAACTTCCACAAACCCGCCAAGAACCCGAAGACCGGCTTGCCCGCCAGCGGCACTGACTGGACAGCCGATGGCTGGGGCTGGGCCGACATCAACAACGGGTTCAGTCTGGATGGGACGGGGACCGACGGAGTCAACAACGCCACCTCCGGCAGCGGGACCGTCACGCTTGCTGCGGGGGGCGGAGCCTGTTACATCAATTGCTCGAACGACTCGGAATTCTACTCCTTCCACACCGGGGGGGTGCATGTGCTGATGGGTGACGGCTCGGTGCGGTTCCTCAGCGAAAACCTCTCCGGCCAGACGTTGATCGCCCTGACCACACGCGGCTACGGCGATATCGTGGGTGAGTTCTAACCAGCGGTTCGCGATTGACAGACCCTGACAGCCACACCCCGTCGGAGACTGGCTCTCCGGCGGGGTGTTGGCGCTCTCTGCCACCCGTAGAACGGAATTGATTCCGTTCACCGCACGGGAAGAACGGAATGAATTCCGTTCTACGGGGCAGATATTCTGCTTCCAGCGCTGCTCCGAACTGGGTGATCTGTCGGTCATGGCCCAGACTCTTCGGTATTCATGGTTTTGACACACAGCCTTCCCCGGAACCTCATCTCACTTGCGAACATACGTCCTTCAATGGCCGTTGTGTTGTTAAACGGCTGAATTGTGCGAAGTCACTCGGAGGAAGACCGATGCCCATCGTCCGCAAGTCGCGTGGATTTACGTTGATTGAACTGTTGGTGGTGATCGCCATCATCGCCGTGTTGATCGCCCTGCTCTTGCCCGCCGTGCAGCAGGCCCGCGAGGCAGCTCGCCGGTCGGCCTGTAAGAACAACCTGAAGCAGTTGGGGCTGGCGCTGCATAACTATCACGACTCGCTCAGCATCATGCCGCCCGGGTGCCTGGCGGTCAGTTACGCCGGGGTGGCCTATCGGCCGGGTAATGCGGAACCGGGTCGGACTGCTGTGGCCGGAGGCTGGGGTTGGTCGGTGTACGTTCTGCCATATGTGGACCAGTCCTCGCTCTATAATCTACTGGCTCCGACTGGCACGAATTTTCCCACCGCCCCCAATGCGTTGACTCAGACCATTCTGCCGATCTTCCTCTGCCCGTCGGACTCGACGGGCGATATCGTCACGTCGACCGCCATGGGCAGCGGCCACGCCAAGTCGAGTTACCCGGCGATCTACGGCAGCGATGCGGTCGCCTATGTCAACGTCTCCGCCAAAACCGCTCGCGGTATGTTTTGGTACAACAGCAATGTCCGTCTGCGGGACGTGACGGACGGGGCGAGTAACACCCTGATGCTGACAGAGCGTATCTGGGATGGGGATACCTCGGAGATCCGCCGCGGAGCGATCTGGGCGGGGAAATGTGCCGGGGCCACAACGCCCCTGAACGCCGGAAACAAGTACTCCAACCTAGTCCGTGCTCAAAACGTCCCCGACTGGATCATCAAGGGCTTGAACAACAACTCGGCGATGAGTCTGCATACGGGCGGAGTCCACTTCGTCCTGGGCGATGGGTCGGTGCGGTTCCTCAGCGAGAACACCGACGGGGCGATCTACCAGCGCCTCGGGCAGATGGCCGACGGCGAAGTTCTGGGCGAGTTCTAAGGCAGTATTCGATTTCGTGTTCAGTCCGCGCTGGAGCCTTCAGCAGTCAGCCTTCAGCAGTCAGCCAGAAGACTCCTTTGAATCTCTGCCTGAAAGCTGATCGCTGACCGCTGGATCTCAACCGTGTCAGCCAGCGCAGGCTGCTCGGTGTCTGTGACTTTGACTTCATTCGGAAGCCTCTCGATGTCGCCTGTCTCCTGCCTGCACAGCCTGCCTGAATCGATCACTCTCGTCGACCGCCGGGTTCGGCGAGTGGGCTGGCGGGCTCTGGTTGTCCTGCTGCTGTTACTGCCTTGGGGGTGCAATCGCGGCAGCGAAGTCAAACTGGTCCAGGTCACGGGGACCGTACTCTTCGATGGTCAACCCCTGCCGGACGCTCGCGTCGTGTTCCAACCCACTGCCGGTGGCCGGCCCTCCCTGGGGACGACGGGGGCGGACGGCTCCTACACACTGCGATATATGGAGGGGGCCGAGGGCGCGATCACCGGCCCCCATAAGGTTCTGATCAGCACGTTCATCGAACCCGATACCGATTCCTCTGACCCGGTCAAGCAGGCCGGTCGCCCGGAACGCATCCCCGCCGAGTACAACACCCAGTCCACACTGACGACCGATTTGCTCGAATATGATTCCGTGGTGCGGAACTACGAACTGGTTTCGAAACCCATCGCCAAGGCCAGCGCGACAGCCCCGCAGCCTCCCCGAGGCGACTGACAACACGCGCCCGCTCTCTGGCGAGGGACAGCTACGACCGGTTCAGGCCGCAGGGAGAGAACGGAATCAATTCCGTTCTCCGACCGCGTCAGGCGTGCTTGTCGATCGTGAACGGAGCCCGCACGACCGGCTTGGTAATCAGGCCGCTGCGGATCTGCTTCACCGCGACGTTGCGGCGGACGATCTTGCCGTCTTCCAGCACGCGAATCGATTGCAGGTTCAGCTTGAACTTGCGGCGCGTGATGCCGGTCGTCTTGCGACCGTTGCCGCCCAAATACTTGGCCTTACCACGCTGGCAGAGGCTGCGACCGAAGGCGGGGGTGTTGTCGCCGTACAGGGCGACCTGCTTGGCACGCTTGATCCGCTTGTTCTTCTTGAGAGTGCTCATGACTGGAACCTATTGGCCGGGAGAGAGTTGCGACTGGCACTGGACACGCGGCCCGTCGCCTCCTCGCGGAGGGTGCTCAGGGAAGTCCCGCAGTGTAATCGGGATCAGCCCGCCTTGCAATTCGGCCCGAGGTTTGGATGTTTCTGTCAACTCGCAGCGCACCCACGAGAGACAAGGAGTGGAGTGCAATTTGCCAGATGGCCACGATTGGGCAGAGATCCGGATGGGCAAGATTTCAGTACAAATGTACACAATCATACACGAATCTCTACGATGCACCGACATCGAAATGCCTGTGATTTTGTGTCAAATTCATGAAAGTGGACTGAACTGCCAGTTTTTTCGAAAAAAGAGAACTGAACCCTTTTCGGGTGCGTTTGTCTATGTCGAAACCAATGGCAGGGATATGATTCCTTGTCGGAATACTCCAGTGAACACTCTCCCGCGGACCACTACGAAGGATGGCGTCGTGCCAAAATTCACTCACAATCTGCTGAAGGGCATGGGGGCACTGGCCATCACTCCCCGGATGGTACGAGTGTGGGCGTTCCCTACCGTGAAGCTGCTGTACACTGCGAAAGTGTCTATTCCGGGGCGGTTCCAATCAGAATTGGTGGGCACGGAGTTGTTCAGCGCTGATCCAACGGCTGCAGATTGGCAAGCTGTTGGAAATGACATGCGGATGGGGTTCATTCGATACATAGAGGAAAGTGCCGATGGCGAGAGGAAACAGGGGAAGAAAAACCGTCGTCCGGTCACGTCAGTCGCCGTCCACGATTGACGAAGTTACGTTGAATCCCAGCGAGAGAATCAGTCACAGAGCGGTATTGGCTGTCAGCGAATACAGCGGTCCGATGCCGCCGCCTTCGATGTATGCGGACTACGACGCAGTATTGCCGGGTAGTGCAGGTCGCATTCTAACAATGGCAGAAACTCAATTGGCTCATTGAGTCGATTTGGAGCGGCTTGCTCTCACCGCAGAGATTGCTGACAGAAAAAGCGAACGCAGCGAACGTCGACTTGGGCAGTGCTTTGCGTTCGTCGTTTGCATCGTGTGCATCATTTGTGGTGCTACCGTTGCGCTACGCGGTCAACCGTTGGCTGGAGCCGGGATCACCTTGATTGGAGGACTGGCACCCCTGGCCGCCGTGTTCATCTCCGGAAGAGCGACTAGCGGCACAGAAGATGAAGATAATGATAAAGAGAGGAAAATGCGCTGATTACGAATTTCCAATACGAAACGGACTCAAAACTGTCGGTAGCGCAGAAGCGCGGTAACCACCCCGGCAAGCGGGTTGGCGGAGTGTCGGACAAATCAATAACCACCCGACCCCTGGCAGGAGCCACCGCATGGATCCAGTGGTAGAGTGGAGCGACCACAACGGCTAAGTTCTGCGACAGCTGTCGGGATCGGATTCGGGAAGAGGCACAAGCATGCTGTGGCGCACGATCGTCGTTCTGATCCTGGTGGCGATTGCCGCCTGGACCGATCTGCGCGAGCGGAAGCTCTACAATTGGAACACTTATTCTGGGATGCTCATCGGGCTGGCGATGCACGCTCTGCCAGGCAGTCCGATCGCGCTGACCGACTCGCTGGCGGGGTGGTTGGCGTGCGGGTTCATCATGCTGCTCTGTTTCGTGTTAATGCCGGTCGGCGGGGGGGATGTGAAGCTGCTGGCGATGGTCGGAGCTGGGCTGGGGCTGGAGGACGGCCTGAACGCCCTGCTGTGGACCTGCACCCTGGGGGCGATCAGTGCCATGGCCGCTGTGATCTGGCAGGTCGGCGCGTGGACCATCTTCAAGGGGGCGGTCCACCGAGCTGCCTTGCTCATTCGAGCCAAAGGCTGGGTGCCTTGGACGCTCGAGCAAAAGCAGGTGCTCAATCAGCGGTTCCGCCTCGGCCCGTGTGCGCTGCTGGCAGTGGTAATCACGCGGGCGGGAATCCTGTTCGGCGGGTGGTAGAGTGTCGCCTTTCGCTCCGCGAAAGGGCGGTCTTTCGCGGAGCGAAAGACGACCATCTCCTTTACCGGGGGGCCGTCGAGTGGCCGCCGGTGAGGTCAATCGACGGGGTCACGGGGTCCGGCACATACACCGCCGGTTCGATTTCCACCGTGCCCACGGGGCCGTAGTCCTTGTAAGTCACCTGCTTGACGGGCGGTGTGATCTGGGAGGGGCCAGACAGCGATGCTGGCTCGCGCGAGGTGCGAATCTGGCGCAGCTCGGTCAGCCAGCGCTCGGCGTCCTTCAGGTTCGGATCCTTGCGGAGGGCCAGTTCCAACTGGGATTCCGCCTCGGCGATCTGCCCTTCGTCCTTCAGGATTAAAGCCGTATTGTAATACCCCGCCGCCTCGCCCACACAGTGGTTGAACTGGATTCGGGCGGCGGAGAGATGGCCGGTGTGAACCAGTGCGACGGCCAAGTGGTAGCGGATCGTCTTGTCCTCGGGCAGGCCCTGCGAGGCTGCGGTCAATTGTTCGGCCGAGGCACCCCAGTCCTGGGCGGCGGCATGGCACTGCCCCAGCCCGCTATGGGCGATGGCGGATTGGGAATCGAGTTGGAGGGCCCGGCGGAAACCCTGCTCGGCCTGACTATTCTTTCCGGTCGCCAGATCGATGCGGGCCACACCGAGTACGGCTTCCAACTCGTTCGGTCGAGCGGCCAGCACCTCCGAAAAGTGCTGGCGGGCCTCGGGCAGGTTGCCGGTCTCTTCGATCCACTGTGCGTAGCGGAGCTTCAGGAGATGGGGGTCAGTGATCTTCTTGGCGGGTAAATCGTCTTCCTCTTCAATCTTCGCCTGCTCCGGATAGATCACGTTCGGTTTGTCGAACGGATTCCACGGCGAGTCGCCATTCTTGGCCGGTTGCCGAACCGGGAACGAACATCCCGCAGCACTCAGAACCACAACTCCCCACAGGAGCAGAGAGGTCGGCCAGCTTTTCAACCACATGGCAGACTCCCAGTCAGCACTCAACACTCAAGCCTCGCCCGGCGGCTCAGGCAGCCCGACGCTCCCCATCCAAACCGAGTCGCTTCGCAGCAGTCAACAACAGGTCCGCCCGCGCACGGACGGTCTCCTTCTGGATTCGGCAGATCGACTCGACCGCCTGTAACAGATTTTGCGGGTCAGAACATTTAGGGGGATTTTGCGGGTTGTAGCACTGACTGAACAGCTCCTCGACCCCCGTCTCGTCGACCTCGATCTGCTGTCGACGCCCCGCCTCAAACAGCAGTGTCGAGAACCGATCTCGATCAGGTGCCGGGAGATGCACTCGGCAGCGGACCCGCCTTGCCACTGGGGCAGGCAGCGGCGGAGCGTCCTCGCCCGCCACGAACACCAGCCAGGCGTCGACCGGCAGATTCAGCCGTCGCCCCGAAGGCAGGGCCAGCGTATCGGTCTGCTGCTCGAGCGGTGGGAGCCAGCGGTTCATTAGATCCGCGAACGATCCCAGTTGCCGTCCCAGGTCATCGAGAATCAGCAGCCCTCCATTGGCGAGAACATGAAACGGAGCGACCAGGCTCCCTCCCGGCCCCGAGTTTCGAATCTCGAACGAGTCGCGGGTCAGCTCCGAGGAGACCGTCACCACGGGGCGGCGGACGCGTCTCCATCGGGCATCGCTGGCGGGAGCCGCTTCGGTCGACTCCGGCGGCGCCCCCTCATCCAGAGCTTGATGGATCCTCGGCTCAAACACCCGCAGGAACCCCTCATCGATCCAGATCGCATACGGCACTGACACCGCTTCGGAGGACTGCTCGATCAGCTGGCCCAGGCGACTGGCGAGTAATGTCTTGCCATTGCCCGACTGGCCGCTCAGCAGCAGCGAGCCACCGGTCGAGAGGGCGAGTTGCAAGTCGGACAGCGTGGCCTCGTCGAGGGAGACTCCCATGAGTGCTGCCCCGAGATCGTCCTGTGAAATCCCCGAGCCGTCCCAGCGTTGCTTGCGACACTGCTCGGTGTAGTCCAGCACAGAGACGGGGGCCGGACCGAGGTAACGTGAGGCCGCAAACGCCTCGCAGGCCCGGCTGCGACCGTCGGGGGTCAGTGTGAGATTGTCATCTGTAGCGACCCCGTAGGACGGGCCCATTGGCCCGTCCTGCTCTCCGGTACGAGCCACGCCCCCCTGCCCCCGCAATGACTCCACTACCTCCCGCAGCACACTCAGCGGCAACCGCAACTCGCGAGCCAGCCAGCTCAGTTCCGCAGCGCCTCGCGGATAGAGGTGCTTCAGCAACAGGTCTTCCAGCACCTTCGCCGGAACTCCGCAGGCTGCGATGTCACCGGGGCAAGCGGGGAGGCTAGTCGAGGATGATTCAAAGTTCGACATGGCCATTCGGAGTGCGTCGACTCCGCCTCCCGCTCCAGGCACCAGGCGCTAGGCCCTAGGCCCTCCCCCCTTGCTTACTTCGCCTTCGAAGTCGGGGCCGTGTACTGAATCGACGGCGGCACTCGCAACGTCTGCTGCTGTTCCAGAATCCAGTTCACTTCCTCTGCCGGACGACCCACCGCATGCGTGATTCGCAGGGCCACCGGCGGCACGCCGTCCACTCCCGCCAGATTCGTCGCAGCCAGTTGCACGCTCGCCACCCGCATCTGATTGGCGACCGCATCATTCAGCGACTGCACATACAACTGACGCTGCTCTGCCGGAGCACTCTGCAGGATCCACAGCAACTGCTTCTCCCCCGCGCTGTTCAGAGCGTTCGTCTCCGGATTGAAGTGGTACTCGTACAGCGTCGTGGCCATCTGCCAGCCGTTGTCGACCTGCGACTGCCAGACCCCGCGCACAGCCGCCCGGTCGCCGCACACATACGGGTAAGGCCAATACTTCTGAGTATGGTATTTGTGGATGAACAGTTGATTGGGGCCCGTCGGACGAGGGCGTGGCGGCCAGAACTTGCCGAACTTATAGACCTGACGCTCGCCGACCGGATCGTCGGCATGCATGGCGTACCACTCTTCGGAGCCGTGCCGCGGCCCACAATCACTGGAAAACGGCCATCCCGCCTGAACAGCCGCCGTCGAGAGACACGCCACAGCCGCCAGCGCGGCCCAAGTAGTTCGTCGCATCAGAGTTCCCCCCGGAACGCGGGCACTGCGTGCTTGATCCTTCCGGCAGCGTCCCACAAAGACACTCCGGCATAAGGCAAACGCGACCCCTCCAGAACTTTCATCGACACACGACCCTGCCGACATTGACGAGAACTCCGGAAATACCGGATGCTCCGGGGATGCCACCCCCGTAGCCGCGTTCGCCAGAACGTGGGGAGCCACCCAAGTACCCGCCACTCGGCCAAACCTGTCAACCAGTGATCCGAATCGCCTGCCTCTGCGAACGCTCGACCATCGACGGGGTGGCCCAGACACTGCTTTGAGTGTCAGGGTTGCAGAGCCACCAGGGGCCCAGCAAAGTAGGCGGGGTGGCCCAGACATCGCTTTGGATGTCTGGGTGACGAAGGAACAAGAGGGATGGACTGAACCATGATTGTCACTGCCGATGTCCCACGTCAATCCTCTTGTCGCTTCGCAACCCAGACGCTCAAAGCAGCGTCTGGGCCACCCCGCCGGTGAGATTTCGATCGCTGTTGGCGTCATTGCTGGTGGTGCGATCGCGATATCCGGTGAACTGGCAGCACTGATGGAAGGGCATGTGGCTGGATGGGATTTGTGGGGACCTCGCGGCGGGCATATTGGCTCAGGCACCGAGACTAGCGGCGGTGATTTTGGATCTGGAACAGGCAAAGGATTGTCGTTTCCCGAGCAGTCGTGGTATACTCATACAGAGGGTAAGATCATTTCTGATCTTTACGCTCAGGGAAAACTTGGGCCAGGGAGAGCTGTGGACATACATGGTGAGTTGCCCCCATGTTCACAGTGTCGCAACATTATGCAGTGGGCCTCCGAGAAGTTTCAGATGACCATTCGCTACGTTGACAAGAATGAAGTCATCTGGGTGTGGAAGAACGGTGGTTTCAGCAAGTTCCTCTGAGATTCCATTTGTGGGAGAGCCTTGATGTTGACAGCGGAAAACGCACTCGTGTCATGCAGTTCCTCTGAATTGCTTGTTGCTACGATAAATCACCTTGGGATTCAGTTGCCATTGGACGATCGGAAGAAACTAGTTAGGGCGTACTTAAGATATGCGAATGAGTTCGGAGACTCTGGTGCTTTTTTGCGAATGAACGGACAGTTTGTGTCGCAAATCATATCTAATGTCTCTTCGCTTCCTCCACTTCAACCACTTGCGACCGGTGAGATTGACGGTAAGACATTCAATCTCTACGAAAAGCCTGTAGCAGAATCAGCGGGGTAGCCCCGGTTGATTCGGCGGGGTGGCACTGTCGGCGGAGAACCCACGTCCGAATGAGGGGTGATTTCGGGTGCCACTGGCGGTCGGCGGGGTGGCACTGTCGACGCAGAGCCTGCCGGTGAATGAGGGGTGATATTCGGGTGCCACTGGCGGTCGCCGGGTGCCACTGGCGAGGGCTTTGACTCGCCAGTGCCTGGTCGCCCGACC
>JAYTFV010000399.1:0-6592 GCA_043734065.1 Planctomycetota bacterium | reverse complement strand
CAATCCGTTATTTGGCCGGAGCTTTGACTGGGATCTCCAAGAGCTTCGCCACACGGGTCCAGGCCTCGGCACGCACGCGGTGAAACTCATTCCCGTGGGCTTCGGTCTTGCCCTTGGCATAAGCCCGCAGCGCGTCAGACTCCTGCTTCAGCAGGGCATAAATCTCGATGATCTCCTGGACGGCCTTGGCATCATCGGGAGTCAGGTCGGACTTCAGCAGGGCCTTCAACTGAGCGGTGAGTGAATCCGCAATGACGTTCACCTCTTGCATCAATTCATCGACTCGCTTCGGCGGATAGAGATCCTTCTGGGCGTTGTCCGCCACGACTCCGATGTATCCGTGCGTCGTGTAGACATGGGAGGAGGCCAGGCTGCCGATGAGCAGGAGCTTAGCGTCGGCGGGGGCCTCGGGTTTCGTTTCAGAGGTGGGCTCCTGCGACCGGGACACCGCGGGCAGAGTCCCTGACACCAATGCCAAGAGACCAATGACAGCCCAGCGAGCAGTCGGGGTAGCGAATCGATGGCTGCTCAAACGGGTACTGGTCATCGGTCGGTCCTTCAGTGATGGGAAGTGGATTCGCAACCAGTACGTCACCATCCCGATTCTGTCTGGGGCCACAGTGGATCTATCTGTCCGCTGAATCTGTACTACTCACGTCACAAATTTGCGCACGGTGCGCAAATTTCCAGTGGCCTGAAAACCCTCTGTACCCTGAAGGGGTTGTCCACCCACTCGCGACGTGTAGAACCCCTTCAGGGTTCGATCCCCGGCGACACCTCCACCCAGGGTGCGCTCCCTGCGGTCGCGACCCTGAGCTGGGATGTTTCACCCCTTCAGGGTGCAGAGGTCGCCTCGACGCGGAGTGATTTCTGGCTGACTGCTGATGCCTGACTGCTTTCCTCTTCGGTTGCGGCAATGCCGCGCTGGGAAATCTGTGTCCGAATACTTCCTCTTGTCCATCAGGCATCAATGGGAAGCTTTCGCCCCGATCTTGAGCACCAGCATCCCCAGCGGCGGCAGCGTGAGCGATACGCTTTGTGCATGGCCGTGGGAGGGGGTCGCGGCGGTGTCGACTCCGCCGAGGTTGCCGACATCGGTGCCGCCATAGCAGTGGGCGTCGCTGTTGAGGATCTCGCACCAGTGGCCCGCGAGCGGGACGCCGATGCGGTACTTGTACCGGGGCGTGGGGGTCAGGTTCATAACGACGATGACCTGCTCGGCGTCTGATTTTCCACGTCGGACCCAGCTTAAGACACTGTTCTGCGAGTCATCGGCGTTGATCCAATAGAACCCATAGGGATCATGGTCGAGTTCGTGGATCGCGGGCTGTTCACGGCGGAGGCGGTTCAGGTCGCGGACGAATTTCTGGATCCCGGAGTGGCGGTCCTGTTGCAGCAAGGCCCAGTCGAGTTGGGTGTCATGGTTCCATTCGAGCCACTGCGCGATCTCCCCGCCCATGAATAGCAACGGCTTGCCGGGGGTCGTGAACTGCATGCCGTACAGCAGCCGCAGGTTGGCGAACTTCTGCCACACATCGCCGGGCATCTTCGAGATCAGCGACGACTTGCCATGCACCACTTCATCGTGCGACAGTGGGAGAATAAAGTTCTCGGAAAAGGCGTACATCGACCGGAACGTCAGGTCGTGGTGATGGTACGTGCGATGAATCGGGTCGCGCTGGAAATACTTCAGCGAGTCATTCATCCACCCCATGTCCCACTTCATATTGAAGCCCAGACCCCCGTCGTACACCGGGCGGGAGACCAGCGGCCAACTGGTCGATTCCTCGGCGATGGTCAGGATGCCGGGGAACTCGCCGTGCAGGGAGACGTTCATGTCCTGCAGGAACTGGACCGCTTCCAGGTTCTCGTGCCCGCCATACTCATTCGGGATCCACTCCCCGTCTGGGCGCGAGTAATCGAGGTGCAGCATCGACGCCACCGCATCGACCCGCAACCCGTCGACGTGATACACGTCACACCAGAAGCGGGCGTTCGACAACAAAAAGTTGCGGACCTCGCCCCGCCCGTAGTTGAAGATGTAGGTGTTCCAATCGGGATGGAACCCCTGGCGGGAGTCCTCATGCTCATACATCGCGGTCCCGTCGAACCGACCCAGACCGTGGCCGTCGGTCGGGAAGTGCCCCGGCACCCAGTCAATCAACACGCCGATCTCATGCTGATGGCAGTAGTCGACGAAGAACTTGAAGTCCTGCGGGCTGCCATATCGCGAAGTCGGGGCATAGTACCCTGTCGGCTGATAGCCCCAGGATCCATCGAACGGGTACTCGGAGACGGGCATCAACTGGAGATGGGTGAAGCCCATGTCCTGGCAGTACGCGACCAGTTGCTGGGCGAGTTCGTGGTACGAGCAGTACTTCCGCCCGTCCCAGGGGCGCTTCCAGGAGCCGAGGTGGACCTCATAGATCGAGACTGGTTTCTGCGACCAATTGGTCTGCCGACGACGTTCCATCCAGGAGCCATCGTGCCAGTCATACCCATCCAACACCGGACAAACGATACTCGCCGTCTTGGGCGGTGTTTCCGAGGCGAAGGCGTACGGGTCCGACTTCTGGATGATCTCTCCGGTCGGGGAGCGGAGGCTATATTTGTAGTGTTCACCCGCTCCGATGCCGGGGACAAAGCCGAACCAGACACCGTTGTCGCTGGAGTTGAGGTAAAACGCCCCGTGACTCCAATAGTTGAAGTCTCCAATGACGCAGACTTCCTGCGCATTCGGAGCCCACACGGCGAAATAGACCCCGGACCGCCCGTCCTGAACGGTCGGATGCGCCCCCAAGTGTCGGTATGTCGTACAACTCATTCCACGCCTCATCGCTCGAAGATCGACTGGCGAGGGTTCGACGCCACCGGCAAGCATGTGAGACCCCTCGATCCGTCCGTGCGGCAGTCGGACTTGAGATATCCGTACCTCTGTCTCGCTGCCGCGTGCCCATTCTAACCAAGGCGGCATTCCACTGCGACTCCCTGAAATACAGCCCGAGACAGGCAGTGTGATTTTTCTCCGGAGACGCATCGACTATCATCCGGCACTTCCTCCTTCCCCCGGTGAGCGACGCTGTCGCCCGCCACTCCGGCTCTCGGGCATTGCCATTCCCCGAAGCTGAGGACTGATCGACATCGGATCATCGCATGCAGCGGGTCTTTATCTCCGGCGTCGGACTGATTTGCCCTTTGGGGAACGACCGCAAGACCATTTGGCGGCAGTTGCTCGCTGGCCAGTCGGGTGTGGCTCAACTGACGCAGATCGATGTGTCGGATCTGGAAGTCAAAATCGGTGGGGAAGTCCGCGGCTTCGACCCGAAATCGGTCGAGGTCAATGAACGGACCGTGGCTCGCCGCATGGACCGGGCCTCGCTGTTCGCTGTCGCGGCGGCGCTGCAAGCCCTCGACGATGCCGGGTTGGCGGGCCAGTCACTCGGGCGAAATGGAGCCGTGGTGGTCGGCGCGGGACTGTCAGGATTGCTGACTCTCCAGGAGCAAACCGAAAATCTATTGAAGGGCGGCCCGCGCAAGGTCAGCCCGATGACCATCCCGCTGTTGATGCCCAACGCCGCCGCAGCGAATATCTGCATCGCCACGGGATTCACTGGACCAGCCTACACCGTGAGCAGTGCGTGTGCTTCGAGCGGTCATGCGATGATCGATGCGGCCCGGTTGATCGCCTGCGGCGAGGCCGATGTGGTCATCACCGGGGGGACCGAGGCGTCGCTGACCCGGCTGGGTATGGCGTCGTTCATCAACATGCGGGCGATGGCCAAGGGGTTCAATGACAATCCCACCGAGGCAGTTCGCCCCTTCGACCGGGATCGCAACGGCCTGATCATGTCCGAAGGGGCGGGTTGCCTGATCTTCGAATCGGAACGCCATCTCCGCCTGCGGGGAGCGAAGGCTTATGCGGAGTTGATGGGACGGGGGGTCACCTCCGATGCCTATCACATCACTCAGCCCGATCCGGGAGCCTGTGAAGCGGGTCGATCGGTCGCCGAGTGTTTACAAAACAGTCGACTCCTTCCCGAAGAGATTGCCGACCGCATCTACGTGAATGCCCACGGGACGAGTACAAGATTCAATGATGCGGCGGAAACACTGGCCCTCAAGGCGGGTTTCAAATCCTCGGCGGAAAAACTTCGAATTAGCTCGACGAAGAGTATGTCGGGACACTTGATCGGCGCGGCTGCGGGGCTGGAGATGGCCATCTGTTGCATGGCTTTAGTCGACCGGCAACTGCCCCCGACAATCAACCTCAAGCACCCCGATCCCGAGTGCGATTTGAACTACTTGCCGGGCTCAACTGCCGTGCGGGGGGATATTGATTACGCCATGAACGTCAGCTTTGGATTCGGAGGGCACAATGTCTGCCTGATGATTGGCCGGGGCAACGACCCTAGTCTTATTCGCGACTCTGTAGCTTGAACTTGAGGTCACGCACCTTGAGGTCCGGATGCTCCGCTTTCAGGCGGGCCAGGATCGCCGATTTGTGAAAGCTGACGAGTTCTCCCAAGAGCGTGGAACTCGTCACCAGGATTTGAAGTACGCCGTTGCGGAGGATCGTCGGACGCGATCCCGCGGCGACCTCGGGACCGGCCACGCTCTTCCAGGCATCGGCCAACTGGCGATCGCCCCGGATGCGACCGATCCCCCGCATGGCAATCACTTGAGACAACACATCGCCGAGTTTCTTCGCGTCCCGAATCGGAGGAGGCGTGAAGAGGGGTTCCGACGGTTTGCGGGGTGGTCGCATCTCATGTCCGATCAGTCGCGCGCCAGTGGCATCACCACATAGGTGTAGTTCTCATCCGCCTTGAAGACCGCAGCACTGTCCCCATCAACAATCTGGAGCGTCACCTGGCTCGATGACTCCAGCACTTTCAAGAAATCTGCCACGAACTTGGGGTCGAAGGTGATCGTGAAGTCGTCCCCTTCCAGGCTGATCGGGATCTGAATATTAGAGGTGCCCACATCGCTGGCGGAACTCTTGAGAGTCAGAGCCTGGGCATCGAACACGAAGTCGACCCCCTTGCTCTCCTCGTTCGTGACGATCATCGCTTGACGCACAGCCGACAGAAACGGCCCGACCACGAGCGACACGCTCCGCGAGTAGTCATTCGGAATCACGTCCTGGTAGCGCGGGAATCGCCCCTCGACGAGTCGGGCGTAAATCGTGGAATTGCCACTCCGCACCAGGACATCGTTCGAGTGCAGGGCGATGTGGACCTCTTGTTCCCCGCTCTGAATACTGCGTTCGATGAGCTGCATCGCTTTGGCGGGGATCACGGGAGCGACCACTTCTTCAGCGACCCGGCCTTGAGCGGAGGCCGCCGCCTTGAAGACCGCGAGACGCCGACTGTCGGTGGCTGCCAGGGTGACGCTGTCCTTACGAAGTTCCATCAGGACGCCGCCCAGGGCGTAGCGGGTACTCTCGACATCGGTCGAGAAGATCGTCCTCTGGATGCCTTGCTTGAGGACCGACCCGGCAATGACGTGATAGTCCTTCTCGGTGAAGGCCGTGACCTCGGGAAACTCCGCCGGGTCTTCGACGGAGAGCTTGAACTCGCTCTGCCCCGACCGAATCTTGAGGGACCGCTCGTTCACCTCAATCGTGACTTCCGCGTCCTGCAGCTCGCGCAGGATGGCGGTGACCCGTTGGGTCGGCAGCAAGACCTCGCCGGGGGAACTCGACTGAATCTCGGGCATCTGGTAGCGAATACCGACCTCTTGATCGGTGCCAATCAAAGTGGCCACACCATCGCTGACAATCAGCTTGATATTCTTGAGGATGTCTTTGGTTGTGCGGGTAGGAACAACCCCACTGACCGTTGCCAATGCGGTGGCTAGGAGTTGACGTGAACAGACGAGTTTCATGAGAGTCGTTCTTCCGGAAGAACAAAGAGATTGAATCACCAGTATCAGTATATGGACGCCGAAAAGCGAGCATCTGAGCCGTGGAATCGGGCACAAGTATAACGAAGAAAAAGAGTTACTGTATATCAACGCGGGAAAAGAGTGATGAAAACTCGTTGGTGAGGTGTCGCTGGTGTGTCTGTGAGTGTGGAGAAATGTGCGTTCATGGATTACAGGACTCGATGTGGGCGATGTGGATGACTTTCCGTAAGCACCCGTCATCGAAGGATCAACAACTTCCTGACATGACCCGCAGTCGATTTGTATCGGTTTCGGGTCTTGAGCGGAGTGTGTGCGTCTCGTTTGTCGGTGGCGAACGCCAACCGGGAGAGCTTCGCCCCGGTGCTGTGAACACGATCGCGATCATCGTGGGGCGAGTTTCCGACGTACTCATCGCCAGCGATTCGTCCTGCGAAGGACAACCTGGCGGCGATGAGGTTGACAGTTCGAGACGGCGTCGTTGAAGAGTGGTGGCCGCAAAAAACTCAAGAAACGCAAAAGGGGGAGGACTCCTTTTTTGCGTTTCTTGAGTTTTTTGCGGCCATCCCTCCAGCCTGGATTCACGCCCTTGTCGAAGAGACTCGCCGGGCAGTGGGCCTGTCGGAAACGGGCCCCACGCCGAACGGATTGACCTCCATCGTGTTCACAGCACTGGCGTCGCCCGCCC
>JAYTFV010000398.1:0-12202 GCA_043734065.1 Planctomycetota bacterium | reverse complement strand
ACGCAGCGACCCCCGACTCCCGACTCCCGACTCAGTTGCAGCTGTGCCGCACGGAGACACTCCCGGATTTGAAACTTCCGGGGTTCTCTCTTTCGCGGGACCGAACCCGCCGATACGATATGTCGTCCTCTTGCGAGAGGCTGCGCTGGTCTATTGTCTTGGGTCCGCCCCGGATCAGCGTCGATTGATGTTTCCTGAGTGCCGCGGGCGGCTGGCGTTCAGACTTCGAAATCGTTGTTCCAGCGAGGGTCACACCAATGACTGAGCCGACCGAACCATCGCAGCGGCGCATGGCCTGACGGCGGCCAGTCGTACGCTGCGTACCCCCGATTACTTTGCCGTTCCGCTTCGTGGCCTGTGCCCGAATGTGAGGCGTCGCCGACAGTTCCGGCAGACGAATCGCTGTTCCTCCAGACCGGGGGGCTCACTGTCTGAGTCTCTCTCTGCGAGGAGTGTCCCGTTCACGGACAGAGTGTTTCCCGACCGGGCGTCACTTCTGTTCTCCTTCCCAGTTCAGTAGCAGACCAATGGACCTTCAGCACATTCGCAACCTGGGCATCTCGGCCCACATCGACTCAGGCAAAACGACCCTCAGCGAACGCATCCTGTTTTACTCCGGCCGCATCCACAAGATGGAAGAAGTCAAGGGGGATGGCGACGGGGCCACCATGGACTTCATGGACCTCGAAAAGGAGCGCGGCATCACCATCACCAGCGCCGCGACGCAGGTCACCTGGGGCGCGACGAAGGCCGACGGCACTAAGGAAGACTATACGATTAACCTGATCGACACCCCCGGCCACGTCGACTTCACCGTCGAAGTGGAGCGGTCGCTGCGCGTCCTGGACGGCGCGATCCTCGTCCTCTGCTCGGTGGGCGGCGTGCAGTCGCAGTCGCTGACCGTCGACCGCCAGATGAAGCGATACAAGGTGCCTCGCATCGGGTTCGTCAACAAGATGGACCGCACCGGAGCCAACTTCTATAGCGTCGTGAAGCAGGTCCGCGAAAAGCTGCACGTCACGCCAGTGCCGCTGCAGATTCCGATCGGATCGGGTCCGAGCTTCGAAGGCGTGATCGATCTCATTCAGATGCGGGCGATCTACTACGAAGGCAAGAAGGGCATGGATGTGGTCTTTAAGCCGATCCCGGCAGACTACCTCGAAGAGGCGAAAGAGCACCGCGCGGCGATGCTCGAAGCTCTCTCGATGTACGACGACGAACTGATGGCGTCCATCCTCGAAGAGACCGAATTCCCCGCCGAGAAGCTGGTGCCGATCATCCGCAAGGCGACGCTCTCGCACGAGATCACCCCGATGATGTGCGGCTCCGCGTTCAAGGACAAGGGAGTCCAGACGCTGCTCGACGCCGTGGCCGCCTACCTGCCCAGCCCGGTGGATCGCGTCGTCACCGCGATCGACAACGACAAGACGGAATCCGCTCGCAAGAAGGGCGAGATCGCCGCGGACGAATTCATCCGGATCAACCTGACCCCCGATCCCAACAAGCCCGCCATCGGCATGGCCTTCAAGACGGTCGTCGAGCAGTTCGGCCAGCTGACCTACACCCGCATGTACCAGGGGACATTCAAGAAGGGCGAAACCTACACCAACACCCGGACGGGCAAGTCGGTGCGGTTTGGCCGTCTGGTGCGTCTGCACGCGGATGAACGGCAGGACATCGACATGGGCGTGGGTGGCGACATCATTGCCATCGTCGGTGTCGATTGCGCGACGGGGGATACCTTCGTCGGGCCGGGCCTGGAATCGATGTCTCTGGAGAAGATCTTCGCGGCCGAGCCGGTGATCCGTCTGTCGATCGAGCCGACCAACCGGGACAACGCCAGCAACCTGAGTAAGGCGCTGGAACGCTTCCGTCGTGAAGACCCGACCTTCCACGTGATGAGCGACCCGGAAACGGGCGAAACGCTGATCGCGGGGATGGGGCAGTTGCACCTCGAAATCTACGTCGAACGCATCAAGCGCGAGTACAAGTGCGAGACCAAGATCGGCCAGCCGAAGGTTGCGTACAAGGAAACGCCGCAGAAGACGGTCGAGTTCAACTACAAGCACAAGAAGCAGACCGGGGGCTCGGGACAGTACGCTCACGTCGTGGGCCGGATTTTCCCGCTGCCGGAGGACAACACCAAGAACTACGAGTTCTTCAACAAGATCACGCAGGGCAAAATCCCTGGCCAGTTCATTCCGGCCATCGATTTCGGCTTCCAGCGGGCCTTGGTGAAGGGCCCACTGTGCGAGTGTGAAGTCGTGCGGGTCGGCGCGGAAATCGTCGACGGCAGCTACCACGATGTCGACTCCTCGGAACGGTCGTTCGAAACGTGTGCTTGGCACATCATGCGGGACAATCTGCAGATTGCCGACATGGCACTCCTCGAGCCGATCATGAAGCTCGAAATCGAAGTGCCCGAAGAGTACCAGGGGCCCGTGACCGGCCACTTGTCGAGTAAGCGCGGCGTGATCGGCCAGACCGGGACCAACCTCGGCGTGGCCGTCATCAATGCCGAAGTCCCGCTCGCCAACATGTTTGACTACGCCAACGAACTGCGGTCGATGACCCAGGGCAAGGGCGGCTTCAGCATGGAGTTCGCCTCCTACCAGAAGGTGCCCAAGAACATCCAGGCCGAAGTCGTCGAACGCAGCCGCAAGGAAAAGCTGGAGAAGGCCAAGGGCTAGGGGAGCTGTCAGCGATCAGCCGTCAGCTTTCAGCCAGAGAGAACAGCCCAGGGGCACCCGTCAGGCGTGTCCCTGGGTTTTCTTGTAGTTAGCCGTCGACCGACCCCGGCAGGGGTCACAGAAATTAGCCGGTGGTTGAGCGAAGCGACACCACCGGTTGATTCAACACACCGCACCTCCACCCCTCCGGGATGCAAGGCAAATCACTGGGGTCAACGACAGGTGGTGTCGCTGCGCTCAACCCTCGGCCAATCTCTGCCATCCCTTCGGGATGAGGAATTCAATCCCCGACCGCTAGCAGCCCGTTTCGAATTTCGTGCTTCGGATTTCGACTTCCCTCTGTCGATCAACCATTAACCATAAACCATCACCCCCCCTATGGTCGACAACCTCCCCCTGCACACGCACACCCATGGCGGCCTCACCATCGAGGGCTGGTCGCGGGCGGCTGTGCAGACTTACTGGCGCATCCCGGAGCTGAAGATCGGGTTCGACATGGGGGGGAGTCCCTGGTCGTTCATGGGGACGCAGACGTTCTTCATTACGCATGCTCATCTCGATCATCTGGCTGCGCTGCCCGCGTTCGTCGCGCGGCGGAAGATGATGAAGATGGAGCCGCCGATCATCTATGTGCCCGAGGAGATCGTCGAATTCGTCGACCGCATGCTCAAGTCCTGGCAGCGTCTCGATCGAGGACGCATGCTCTGCCAACTGATCGGCGTCAAACCGGGCGATGAGTTTGAACTGTCGCGAGAACACCTCGTAACCGCCTTCGACACCAAGCACACCGTGCCCTCGCGCGGGTACATCATCTGGGAGCGCCGCAAGAAGCTGAAGCCGGAGTATGTGGGCCTCAGCGGTGACCAGATCCGCGACCTGCGTTACAGCGGCATCGATGTCAGCGGCGAGGTCCGCACCCCGCTCGTCTGCTACTGCGGCGACACAGCCCCCGAGGGCCTCGACGCCGATCCGGCGATCTACAAGGCGAAGATCCTGATCACCGAGATGACCTTCTTCCGCCCCGAACACCGCCGCGAGAAGATTCACAAATTCGGCCACACCCATCTGGATGACCTGCTGGAACGCGCCGACAAGTTCCAGAACGAACTGATTATCTTGGGCCACTTCAGCACTCGCTACCACGATCGGCAAGTGACCGCCGCCATCGACAAGCGGCTCCCGGAACACCTGCGAGAGCGGGTCAAGCTGTGGTGTTAGGGTTGTCCGTCTGGGAAGACCGCACAGGGCTAATCGAATCTGGACTCACCATAGACTAGTCAGTACACTAGTCAGATGGAGACTCCCATGCACACCTGGCCTGTTCAAGATGCCAAGGCTCGCTTCAGCGAATTCCTCGACGCCTGTCTCGCCGAAGGGCCGCAGATGGTCACTCGGCGCGGCACGGAGGCGGCTGTGCTTGTGCCCTTGGACCAGTGGCGGAGGCTGCAGGCCGCATCTCGCCCCTCACTGAAGGAATTGCTCCTTTCGGATGAGTTCCGAGGGGAATTGGTGATTCCCCCTCGCGGTGCCGCTCGTCGGCGTGCAGCGACAAAATTGAAATGAGTGGCATGTACCTGCTGGATACCAACGTCGTCTCCGAGCTTCGCAAACCCCAACCGCACGGGGCTGTCGTGGCATGGTTGAACGCCGTCGATGATGCAGACCTGCATGTCTCCGCGATGACGTTGGGAGAGATCCAGGCAGGCATCGAGTTGACCCGCGACCAGGACGAGGCCAAGGCCGCCGAGATTGAAGCCTGGCTGGATCTCGTGGCCGCAACGTGCAACGTCCTCCCGATGGACGGAGCGGTGTTTCGAATGTGGGCGAAATTGATGCACCGCCAGTCGGACACTTTGTACGAGGACGGCATGCTCGCCGCCACAGCGATCACTCACCAACTCACGGTCGTCACTCGCAACGTCGCGGACTTCTCGCCCTTCGGCGTGGCTGTGTTGAATCCATTTGTCAGCTCGAAAAAGTAGCGGACCACCTGCGAGAGCGGGTCAAGCTGTGGCGTTAGGGGGAAGAAGTTGTCAGTCTTCAGTTTTCAGTAACTCCTGCAAATGTGAGTACTTTCAGCGTCCGCGACTTTCGCCGAGACGCTGGCATCTCACTCTCTCTGACTGAATACTGACCACTGAAGACTGGAAGACTGACCACTCCACCCGCACGTTTGACGCCCCGTCCCCCGCACGGTATCCTTCCTCGCTTCGACTGAATCTCGATCTCGACAGGAGTGCTGGGGCGTGGCAGAAATCGTCGTCAAGGACATTCTGGAAGCAGGCGTTCACTTTGGACACAAAGCGAGTCGCTGGAACCCCAAGATGCGTCCGTACATCTACGGGCGTCGCAATAAGATCCACATTATCGACCTGAAGGAAACGGTGCGTGGCCTCGTCCGGGCTCAGAAGTACCTCCAGAAGGTGTCGGCCCAGGGCAGCCTCGTGCTGTTTGTGGGGACCAAGCGGCAGGCTCAAGAAGCCGTTGTGGAAGCCGCAGCGGCGTGCGGCATGCCATACTGTACTGAACGCTGGCTGGGCGGAACGCTCACCAACTTCCGCACGGTGCGGGCTCGTCTGCGTCGGCTGGAAGAGTTGGAAACGCTTGAGAAGACGGGGGACATGCTCACCAAGTTCTCGAAGAAGCAGCAGTCCCGCTTACTTCGCGAACTGAAGAAGATTCGCAAGAATCTGGGCGGCATCCGCGAGATGAACCGGCTTCCCGAAGCGGTGTTCATTGTCGACCCGAGCAAGGAAAAGAACTGCGTCGCCGAGTGCCGCAATCTGGGCGTCAAGATCGTGTCGCTGATCGACACCGACTCGAATCCGGACATGGTCGACCTCGCCATTCCTGGCAACGACGACAGCATCCGCTCGATTCGTCTGATCCTGGGCTACGTGGCCGATGCGATCAACGCGGGCAAGGCGTCGATCCCGCGCAAGCAGGAAGAGGCTGCCAAGGCCGAAGAGCACAAAGCCGTGCCGAGCATCCGCTAACCACGCAGAATGTTCTGAGATCAAGCCCGTGGTGACACCGCCACGGGCTTCTTCATTGGCAGTGGAAGTCCAAGTCGCCGGACTCTCCGAGTCCGGTGGTTCGGCTTCCGCCTGACGATCCAATGTCTGACTGCTGACGCCCAAACACCGGATTCGGAGAATCCGGCGACGACAGGCTGGAAGCCTATCCCACTCCCGCGAACATCATTCCCGCCCGTGGTGTCCTTCATCCGAACAGATGTTTTAGCGGCCCGTGTCCGCTACAACACGCTCGTTCCCCAACACTCACCGTTCAGTTTCGCAATCCTGGAGGAGTCTCCCTCATGGCTGAAATCACCGCAGCCGCCGTCAACGCTCTCCGTCAGCGGACCAGTCTGCCGCTCATGAAGGTCAAGCAAGCCCTCACCGAAGCGGGCGGCGACCCCGAAAAGGCCATCGAGATCCTCCGCTCGCAGGTCGGCAAATTGCTGGTCAGCCGCGCTGAGAACGCGACCGAAGAAGGCCGCGTCTTCGTCAAGCTCAGCCCCGGCAATACCGAAGCTGCCGCTGTCGAAATCCAATGCGAGTCGGCTCCGGTGGCCAAGGCCGATGTGTTTCTGGCTCTGGGAGACGCTCTGGTCACTCAGTTGCTGAACGGCCCGGGGGCCACGACGGTCGACGAACTGCTGGCCCAGTCGACAGCGGACGGCAAGTCGCTGAAGATGATGTTCGAAGATGTCGTGAACCAGATTCGCGAGAAGTTCGTCATCGCCCGTGTGATTCGCGTGAAGGGACCAGTCGGGGCATATGTCCACCACGACGGCAAGACCGCCTGCCTGTTCCAGGCCGAGGGGACGGACCTCAACGCTCCGGTGCTGCGAGATGTGGCGATGCACATTGCCGCTCTGAAGCCCGCCTTTGCCAACACCGATTCGGTCGATCCGGCTCGCGTGAAGGAAGCCCGGGCCAAGCTGGTCGAAGACGCCAAGGCCAGTGGCAAGCCGGCCAACATCGTCGAGAAGATCGTCGACGGCAAGATGTCGGTCTTCTACCGAGACGAGGGCGTCCTGACCGAACAGCCGTTCGCCAAGGACGACTCGAAGACCGTGCGGCAGGTGCTGGCCGAAGCGGGCCTAAAGTCGAAGGCGTTCCACCTGTGGGTGCTGGGGCAGTAGCAAATGTCGGACGGGCCCCTTTGGCCCGTCCTTCTGTCCGCTGAGAACCAGGACGGGCCATAGGGGCCCGTCCGACATCGCCTCTGGCTCAGCGCCGGAGGCGATTGCGTTTCCGGCCCGACTCCCCACTCCCGACTCGCCACTTTCCCCGCCCACCACCCTGTTTGAGCAGCGCACACGGTTCCCGAGTTGCGTACACTGAAAGTAGAAGTCGAGCTCCGCTGTGAAGCGTGGCGAACCTGTTGACGATGGTTGTTCCCTTGGGGGACGTACTCATCGTTCCTGACTGATTGAGATTCTGATGACCTCTTCCCTCATGCACGCGGTACTGGCTGCCAAAGCTTGCGACGATTTTCGTGGCAAGGAGATCGTGGTTCTCGATTTGACCCCGATCACGGCGATCTTTGATTACTTCGTGATCGCCACAGCCACCAGCGGACGCCAGATGGCCGCCATCGCGCATGAGGTCAACAAGGTCATGAAGGCGACCGGCTGGCGTCGCTTGGGACTCGAAGGGGAGAAGACCGGCACCTGGGTGCTGGAGGACTACGGCAATCTGGTCCTGCACGTCTTCTCCGAAGAGGCCCGCCAGATGTACGACCTGGAATCCCTGTGGGGTGACTCGCAGCGTGTCGACTGGCAAAGCCTCGTCGCCGAATTGCCCGTGCTGGAACCTGCGGAAGTGGAGTGAACGGCTCCGTGGGATCGGCTTCCAGCCTGTCGGCTTCAGAGTCTGACAGGCTGGAAGCCTATCCCACTTACGGCTTCGCCGTTTTCACCGGCGGTGTTCTCGTCATCACGTACGCGAACAGATCCGCCAGTTCAGCGTCGTTGATTTTCTCGACGAGGCCATCGGGCATGATTGAGGTGTCCATCGCCTTGAGGACTTCGACCTCATCGCGGTTCAGCAGAGTCGACTGATTGTTCGCTCCGCGGATCGAGACGGTACGGTCGTCCTGCTTGTCGATCAGGCCGGTGAGAGTCAGGCCGCTGGTGGTCACGATCTGAAACTGCGTGAACTCCTCGCGGATCGCAGCACTCGGGTCGACGACGGACAACAGCATGAAGTCCAGGTTGTCCCGCTCGTACCCGGTCAGGTCGGGGCCGGTCTTGCCGCCTTCTTGAAACAGCGTGTGGCACGTCGCGCAGTGCTTGGTGAACAGCGCGTGCCCGCGCGTGAGTTGCTCCGCATCGGCTGCCTTGCCCCGTTGGGCGACGAGGGCTGTGCGGAGCCGCGCGACCTGCTTCGTCTTCTCCTCGGAAGACGCCCGCGTCTTGCCCCACAGCTTGTTGAGCAGAGCCTGCACCTCCGGATCGTTGTGGAGCCGCATTTGCTGCACGATGTCGAGTGGGATTACGGCGGCCTTGATCCGGAAGGCGTCGACCTCCAGCAAGAGGCGCTTGGCCCACGCCGCCCGGCTGGCCAGGACGCGGTGGGCGATGCTGCGCAGGTCTTGCTCATCCGGCAGTTGGGAGTGATAGCGAGTGCAGATCGCCTCACCGATGGAGGGGTCGTCGAAGTGGATGAGGGCTTGCAGCGTGGCCCGCTTGATGGCGATCGATGGCGATGCCATGAGATGGATGAGGACCGGCACCGCTTTGGGCGGCTTCACTTCGCCGAGGACCGCCATATAGGCTAATCGCTTCGGTCGGTCGGCCCCTTCGTTGCCGATGAACTTGAGGGCCGAGTCGATGGCGTCGGTCTGGCCCAGCCGGATGTTGAGAACGAGATCGTCCTGGCCGATCGACTTCTGGTAGTCGGCGATCGCCGTGGTGAGCGACTCGGGGAGCTGCTTGATCTCGCGGCCTTGGTAGGCTTCGAGGAACCCGCTGAGGAGGGTTTGGCGATGGGCATCGGACGGAGCGATGTCCAGCAACTTCGCGCACGTTTCGAGATCCTCCGGCGACCCGGCCAGGGCGTAGCGCTGCATCAATCGCGGGACGATGGTCTTGGCAGTGATCGGGTGCTCCCACAGGGCTTTGTCCCCGAACAACTTCACGACCTCCTCCCGGTCGTTCCCGCACTGAGCTTCGATGGCCCACCACAAAAGCAGCGGCATATGCAGATCGGTCGCGTCTTCATCGCGCTGGAGCAGAGCCTGCACGATCGGCAGTGCGAACTTCGCGGGGAGTCGCTTGGCCGTGCTGGCGAGTTGCGAACGGACCTGCACGTACGTCTCTTCACGAGCGAGTTTCGTCATTCGTGCAGCCAAGGCCTCGTCGACGCGGCGTTCATCGCCGATCAAACGGACGGTCCAGCGACGGATGTCCCCGTTGGAGTGGCCGAGAAGTTCCATCGCCAACTCCGGCGTGAACCCACCAGTGCGAGAGACGATCCAAACCGACTCCAGCGCTCCCGGCCCATTGGCCTTCGCAGCGGTGACGAACGAGTCGCGCAGCGACCGCCCGGCCGGCTCCCCTCTCCCCCCGGGAGAGGGGCTGGGGCTGGGGGTGAGGGCGAGCGACGCGATCCGCTCGCTCAACGTCCGCACCGCCGTAAACCTCACCCACTTATTCGAGTGTGCCAGCAACCCGCGCAGCGTCTCGCTGTCGAACTTGGTGAAGTCGGTCGAGGTCCACGGTTTGCCATCCGGGGTCAGCGTCGGCACCGAGTCCTTCCCGCTGATGCGGTAGATGCGGCCGCTCTCCTTGTGCCAGTTGTCGCGCGGGTCGACGTGCGTGAGCCGCGTGTCGTACCAGTCGGCGACGTAGACTGCTCCATCCGGCCCAGTCTTGAGATCGACCGGGCGGAACCAGCGGTCGGGGGTCGTGATGATCGGCGGGATATCCTTCGTGCGGTAGGTCGACGAATCGGGCATCAACTCGCTGGCCCAGACGCGGTTGTGCAGGGCGTTCGCACTGATGACCATGCCGTGGAACTTTTCCGGCAGCAGGCCCCCTTCGTAGATGATGAATGTCTGCGGGAAGCGGTCGCCGTCCCCCTCGTGCCGCATATGCTCGAACCACCCGAACGCATACGGATTGGTCAGCGGACCGTGCTTCGCCCAGCCTTTGATGCCATAGCTCCCTTGGGGATAGTACATCCCGCGCGTGCCGCCTCCGTTGGTGCCGGAGAAGACGCGGCCCGCACCGTCGATCTCCAGGCTGAAGGTGTTACCACCTCCCTCGGCGTAGATCTCGAAGACCTTCGTGTCGGGGTGATACCGCCAAATGCACTGGCCCAGGAACTTTGTGTTTTTAGTGACCGCTGATGAGATGTTCGCTGTCGTCGTGCTGCCGTTCGCTCCATACAACCAGCCGTCCGGCCCCCATGTCAAGCTATTCGCCACCGAGTGCGTGTCCTCCAACCCGAACCCCGACAGCTGGACCACCGGGTCGCCGTCCGGAATGTCGTCGCGATTCGCATCGGGATAGAACAGCAGATACGGCGGGTTGAGCACCCAGATGCCGCCGTGGCCTTGCAGCACAGCCGTCGCGATGTTGAGGCCAGTGATGACATCCTTCGCGGTGTCGTACTTGCCGTCGGCGTCAGTGTCTTCATAGACGGTGATGCGGTCGGCCCCCGGCACATGGTTCGGCGGAGCAGCTGGGACTTTGTCGAACACCGCCCGCAGGTACTGGTCGTATTTGACGACCTTCAATCCCTCGGGAAACGGGTACTGCAGATATTGCACCACCCACATCCGCCCCCGATCATCGAACGACAGATACAGCGGCTGGCGAACCTGCGGCTCGGCCATCACGAGTTCGACCTTCAGTCCCTCGGTCGTCTGGAACAGCTTGACCGCGTCGAGGGCAGGAGTCGGCGGGGAGTCGTCGCCAACGGCCCCCTTGCCGCCAAAGGTCTGGATGATCTTCTCGACCTCGGCATTACCGGCGAGGTCTTTCTTGAAGACCTCTCGCGTCGGAGGTTCCGCAGCCATCATCACACGGGCCGCGAACATTCCCCACAGGCAGACACTCATCCAACTTCGATTCGCAATCATCAATGAACCCCCGGCAATACCGCCAACCAGTCGAATCGCCAGCCAGCCATCTCATCGTATCGATCAACGATGCCTGATTCGAGGAGGCGACACTCCGTAACTCGCGAAAAATCCAGTGATCCACGAAACTCATTTCCTCGTTACCCGATGGAAGGCCCCAGACTCATCGAGAGGAAGAATGTCTGACTCATGGCGTTCCCCGGATGGAACCAACATCCAGTGTTATCACCTGTCCCGCGAACTCCGTCGAGCAGCGGGGTGGGCTGTGGGGGGCTGTCTCCTGATGGCCCCTGTGAGTTGGTGGCAATTTGTGTTTGTTCAGGGACGCAATCGTTTCGATCAGACGATGGTTGTGCTGCTCTTTTTGGGTGGTGCGATGTGGTTCACTCAGTACTTGTGGCCACGATTTCGGGTCGATACTCGGGGGATCAGTCGTCGCCTGCTTTGGGGATGGGATCTATGGTCCTGGGAGGAGTTTGAGAGCGGTCATGTGCGTCAAGGTGTGATCGCGCGAAGCTACCAGAACCCGGATCGCCCCTGGTGGCGACGACAACTTCAACTGGGTTTCCTGGATGACTCAGACTCGGAATTCATTGACCGACTGATTCACCAAGTCTGGAAACCGTATCCCGACGATCGCAACGCGACGAGTGTCGAGTTCCGCCTGAACTGGCCGGACCGGAGGGTCGTCTGCATGTCCACTCAGGGGATCACAATCCGCCGACACAACGCAGAGGCTGCCTGGCGCTGGGATGATGTCTCACAAGTCGAAATCTGGCGAGTCGAACCGGGTCGTGCCGACTTTCGCGAGTTGCAGTTGAGCTTGCCCGGACAGTCATTGAAGTTGCGGCAGTTCGTACATCAGGGGCAGGACTGCATGACTTGGCGAGGAGCTTCAACGGAGGCGATTGCTGCGGTAATCGTCCGAAATGTGAACACATCCTTGCTTCGGGACTTCGCCCTCGACGGAGCTGCAGGAAGTCGAGCGGAACTGGATGCCCGGCAGGAATTAGGTCTCCGGCGTATTCGCGAGGCTGATCAGATTCAATGGTGGTGCCTGAGTCTGGCATGGCTCGTCGTGCTGGCATGTCCGCTCGTATTGCCCTGGCCGAATGCCTGGTTCATGTCGGGCTGTCTGGCACTCCCGTTGATCGCAATGCATGTCATCGTTCACGTTTCAAAACGGGACTCGCTGAGACAAATGAGAGCGTGGGAAGCCCAGAGGGAAGCATTTCGGGTGCAAGACAACCTCGCCGATCAATCCTTAGATTGACGAACACGCTCGGGTCTCCATCCCGGAGGGATGACAGAAAATAGGACACTCCGCGCCGAAGCCGACAGAGGAACCATGAACGCCACAGACACCAGACGACGGTCAGAGCCCACAGCCCCATGTCGTTGGCCCCAGGAGAGGA
>JAYTFV010000397.1:0-10130 GCA_043734065.1 Planctomycetota bacterium | reverse complement strand
GACTTCCGACTCCCGACTTCCGACTCACCTACAGTGGCCAAAAAGTTGCGGATTTGTGAATATCTCACTCCACCGGAGATTGCTCCGGACATGCTGTGTCATTCTCGCAGCTGCCTTTTAGGAGCCGCTGACCATGGATCTGGTTCGATTGTGTGTTGTGTGCCTGGCGAGTGCCTGGGTCATTCCGGCGTGTGTCTTGCCGCGGAGCGTGCAGGCTGCGGATGGATTGACGGAAGAACCGGTCGAGACGGAGGCCCCCGCCGCTCCGAATCCCGATGCGCGGTTCAAGCTGCAGATTGGCGACGAAGAGCCGGTCCCGTTTGATCCGAAGACGCCCGAAGATTCCAAGAGCAAAAGCCGCCGCGACGCCGTCACGTGGCAACTGGCGGGACAGTTGCACTTGTCCAAAGGGGAGGTCGACAAGGCCGAGACCAAGAAGGCCGAGGAGTGCTTCCGCAAAGCGATCACCGCCGACCCGGCGTTCATCCGCAGTTATCAAATGCTGGTCAGCCTGCTGATCAGCGGACCCGCCAACGAAGAGCGGATTCAAGAAGCCAAGCAGGTCGCGTTCCAGGCGGCGGAGCATTCTTCGGGTGGCTTCACGCTGATTCGCCAACTGGCCGGGTTGCTCGCCCGTGTGCAACTCGACCGGGGCACGATGCTGCTGACTGAGGCCCTGGCGATCAAGAGCCTGACTCCGGATTCGGTGACGTTCTATCAGATTCATCGCGATCTCGGGCTGATGTATCGGCTGGGAAGTCAGACCGACAAAGCCGCAGCGAGCTACAAGCTCGTGTTCGATGCCGTGACCAGAGAGCCAGCCCTGTTTAAGGCCGAGCAGATCAAGGAGATTATGACCGATCCCGCCGCCTCGTATGAGGAGATGGGGCAGGTGTTCCTGACCGCGAAACAGCCGGAACTGGCCCTCAACGCCTTCAATCGCGCAGCCGACATTCGGGGGAGCCGTTCGGCCACACACAGCTACAACCTGGCCCAGGTGTTCCGCGAAACCGGCAAGCCCACCGAGGGGTTGGAGGAGTTGCAGAAGTACCTCGACGCCCAGTTGCAATCGCGTGGACGCGGGGCGTACCAGTTGCTCAAGGATCTGCTGAGCGACCTGAAGCGACAGTCGGAGTTGACCGAGCGTCTAGAACAGTTGCGGGTGAAGGACCCGCAGAACTCGTCGCTGCGGTTCTATCTGGCGGAGCAGTATGTCGAGCAGAAGAAATTCGAGGAGGCCGAGACGCTAATCCTCAATGGGCAGACGGAGACGCGCGATCCATTCGGACTTGTGGCGTTGATCCCGGTGTATCGCGGCCTGAAGAAGTATGAACCGCTGCTGACATTGCTGATCACGGCGAAGGGTCTGCCGGATCCCGACCAGGAACAACAGTTGGCCACCCTGGAGCCGGAGTTGCGCGCCCTCGTGAAGAGATTTGGTCAGGAGCGGGAGGCTGTGACGCAGGACGCCGACGTGATGGATGGGCTGGTGAAACTCGGGAAGGAATGGCAGCAGGGAGAGGAACCGAAGATCAAGCTCCCGCAGGCGTGGGTGCTGGGCGAATTGTGCGGGATGGCCTCGCGCGTCGATGATGCGATCGTCTTCTTTCGTCAGGCGATCGATCTCAGCAACGAGCCAGCGTTCCAGCTCTACTCCGAGCTGGGGCAAATCCTGCTCGACTCTGATCGGTACGAAGATGCGATCAAACTCTATAAGGAGTGCGCGGAACATCCCTCGTCGGGGCTTCAGGAGCAACGCTGGCGGTCGCTCTATCTGTTGTCATTTGCCAGCGAATTCGCGGGCAAAACGGAAGAGGCTCTGGCTGCGGCCAGCGAAGCCCGGACCGTCGCGGATCAGGCCGGATTGGGTGACACCGCCGGGCCGTTTCTGCATGCTCAGGTCGGTTGGATCCATTACCACGCGCACAATCTCGACATGGCGATCTCGGTGTATGAGGAGGTGCTGCGGAAGTATCCTAAGGATGCTCGGACGCAGGAGAGCGCCCGCTTCAGTCTCTCGGCCATCCATGTGCTGAAGGGGGAGATGGCAAAGGGCGAGGGCCTCCTGCAGGAGGTGCTGAAGACCGACCCCGAGAACGCTCAGGCCAATAACGACCTGGGCTACCTGTGGGCCGATCAGGGGAAGAACCTCGACCAGTCCCTGGCCATGATTACCAAGGCTCTGTCCAAGGAACCGAACAACGCCGCATACCTCGACAGCCTCGGCTGGGTGCTGTTCAAGCTCGGCCAAACGGACGAGGCCGTGAAGAAGCTGGAGCAAGCCTGCGGCATGAAGCGAGGGGACGACCCGACGCTGCACGAACACCTCGGCGACTGCTACGCCAAGCTGGGGCGGACGGATGACGCGAAGAAGTTGTGGACCAAGGCCCTGGGGTTGATGGACAAGAAGAAGTCGAAGGACGAGAAGCTGCGGAAGTCGCTGCGGGAGAAGCTGGGGTTGCCGAAGGAGTGAGGTTCATCGAGATCGGCTCGCGGTGCAGCGTCGGTCTGTTGTCTCTGGACCCCAACGGGGTCTCGCCGCGTAGCCCAGGGTTGATCGCGCAGCGAGCTACCCTGGGGCAACGGATCGACACCAATTCAACCCCAACGGGGTTGCGTCGGTGAACCAACCAATGCAACAAAAAACGAGTCACTCTCATGCCTCAATCATTTTCAGCAGTCCGCGTGCATCTGGTCTTCTCGACCAAACACCGCCTTTCGGTATTCCAAGATGTTACCCTGCGAGACCAACTCCATGCCCAACTCGGCGAGATTTCCAATCGACTCGACTGTCCGGTGATTCGTGTCGGAGGAGTCGAAGACCATGTGCTTCTACTGGCCTGCCTGAGGAGGACGATTTCCCTGGCGGATTGGGTGAAGGAACTCAAACGAGTCTCCAATACCTGGGTTCGCCAGCATTTCTCCAATCATCGACAGTTTGAATGGCAAGCTGGCTATGGTGCGTTTGGCGTGAGCCAGTCTCAAGTCAGCGTCGTGATCGAATACATCGAAAACCAAGCCAAACACCACGAGCAGTTGTCATTTCAGGACGAGTTCCGCGGACTGCTCAGGCGACACAATCTGACATGGGATGAGAGATACGTTTGGGATTGATCTCGTTGCGTCCGTACTCTCCGACGCAACCCCGTTGGGGTTGATCTGGTGTGGCTCCGATGACCCAGGGTAGGCCCAACCCTGGGCTACGCGGCGAGACCCCGTTGGGGTCAAGACACGACATTCACCCCGGCTTCGCCGCGTCCACCATGCGGATCGCTCCGCTACAGAACTTGCACGACACGTTGATCCCGATGAACCGCTCGGCCGCGCGAAGTTCCTGCGTGCAATGTGGGCATGGGGCATAGACCCCCAGACGCTGGACGGCGGGCGTGCCCACGTGCAGGTCAAACGGATGCTCGCACAGGCGGCAGGTGACCCGCTGGCCTCGATATTTGCAACTGATCCGCAACTCTCGCTGGCACTTCGGGCACTTGACAAAGTCCCCCACGACCGGCACATCGACCACCACCAACACTTCGCGAAGGGGCACGAACACGGGGGACTCAATCTCTTTCGGGCTTAACTCCGGATTGAGCAGCGCCCGGCAATTGACGCAACGGATCAGCTTCGCGGGCATCTGATCGCCGCACTCGGGACAGGGTCCACCGGGCCAGGCGGGCATGGTCGTTCACTCCTCGGGCTTCGGGCTTCGAACCGCTGCAAACTTCGGAAGTTTACTTCGCAGCCGTCTTCGCACTGTGTAATCGGTCGGGAGGGCGAAGCTCCTGCTGAGCCGCGAGCCAGGGAAGCCGTCCAATCTCCGCAGCGGCTCGGCAGGAGCCTCGCCCTCCCGATGAGATTCAACGCAGCCTTACGGAACGGTCTTCGCCTTCAGGCACGCCAGCGAGTGAAATCCTCGCAGGTAGAGCCGACCGTTGGCCACCGCCGGTGTCGAGTACGACTCGTCGCCCAGTGGGCTGAACCCGTGAAACTTGTACGTGTCGCTGGCATCGACCACGCCGACCATCCCGTCCTCGGAGATGCAATAAATCTTGCCATCGACCGCGATCGGTGAACCGGTGTAGTTCTTGCCAACGCGCTGGAACCAGATGTCTTCGCCGGTCTCCGCGTTCACGCACACGACCATCCCGTCATCGGTCCAGAAGAAGAGTCGGCCGTTCACATACAGCGGAGTCGGCACGTAGGGTAGATACTTGGTGCGGTCGTAGACGATCTTCCCCGCCTTGCCGTCGTCGCCCCACGGGTCAGTGGCCCACATGAACATGCCGCGACCGCCTTGCCCACACACGCCAATCACCAGTTTCCCGGCCTGAATCACCGAGCTACACGTCCGCTTCTCCACCGGTCCAGTCGTCCACAGCTGCTTCCCGGTTTTAAGATCCAGCGCGGTGTGTCCGGAGATTCCGGCCTCACAGATCAGAACAGCGGGGTGTCCGGCGGACTCATAGACCAGGGGCGTCGAGTAGCTCGCTTCGCGGACTTCGCGGTTGGTCTTCCAGACTTCCTTCCCCGTCTTTCGATCAATGGCCACGACCATGCTCGGCCCGCGCTGGTCGCTGCACAGGATGACCAACTCGCCGTACACGATCGGCGACATACCTTGACCATGCTGGGTGTCGATCGCTCCCAGATCGTATTCCCAGGCTGATTTTCCGGCATGCGTGAAGGCTTGGATCAGATGATGATCGTCATCGCCAAACGTGACATAGACCCGTTCGGCATCGACAGCGGGGGTCGCTGAGGCATAGTTGTTCTTGCCGTGCGTTTTGTTGGTGCCGAGCTTCACCGACTGCGCCCAGCGCTGCTTGCCCGTCAAGGCGTCGAGGCAGCGCAGCGTGCGTTCGCCGCTGGAGTCCGAGGTCGCCAGAAATAGAGCGTCCTTCCAGATCACCGGGGAGGAGTGCCCGACGCCCGGCAGCTCGACCTTCCACTCGTAGTCTTGCTCCGTCCAATTGGTGGGAACTCTCTTGAGGTCGCTGACCCCGGCTCCGTTCTCACCCCGGAAGCGAGTCCACGTGTCTTGAGCCTGTCCGGGTTGGCACAGACCGAGAACACATATCAGCAGTAGACAGCAACGCAGCATGGACCTCTCCCAGGGATGACTCACGGAATTCCGTGCCCAGATAGGATGACGGGCTTTGCGGGAGGATGCAATCAGTCGGGGGGCGGGAGTCGGGGCATTCGCCAGTTGGCGGTACGTCGCGAAATGCGAGTCGCGGAGCGACATCGCCTACGTAGCTCGGTCGTTCCGCGACCGAGCTGCCTGGGGGATACCGCCATCTGGCGAATGCACCCGTTCATTCAGCGAACCCATCCGTGGTCTTGCCAGACCCAAGATTGATCGTAAACTCACCGCAGAAGAGTGTGTCGGGACAAGCGCCATTGAAGTTCACGAACCCGCTAAGCACGCTTCGGCATGGATGCAAAGAGGCAGAATGAAAAACATCCCCCTTCCTCGACTTGACCAGCGACCTGATGTCCGGGAGGTGCTGCTGCCCTATTGCCGCCTGAAACCTGGGGAAGTGTGGGATGATGGGACTGGTAGATATCGTGTCGGATGTCTGGATGCTGGGGATCGCGATCAGGTTCTGCGGCTCATGGGAAATGAGAAAGCGGAGCTGGCGATCCACGATCCGCCATACAACCTCATTGCATTCGACAAGAGATCGATCCACGATTTCATCGCCTGGTGCAAGAGCTGGGTGGACCACACCCACGAGGGATTGGCTGACAACGCGGCTCTGTACACGTGGCTGGGGGCCGATCAAAACGATGGCTTTCAGCCGCTTCCCGATTTCATGGTGATGATGCGGCAGACGCCCTTCGATTCGCGTTCGTTCGTCACGATGCGAAACCAGCGGGGGTACGGGACTCAACTCAATTGGATGGCTGTGCGTCAAGAACTCCTGTACTACACGAAGGGCAAGCCCGGTTTCAACGTCGATGCGGAATACACCGACATCCCCAAGATTCTCCGAGGGTATTACAAGCAGGTGGGTGGCGAGTTGACGGAAAACATCGAGAGAAGCAAGTCGGATTGCATCCGGGCGGGGAACGTCTGGGTGGACATTCAACAGGTCTTCTATCGCATGGTGGAAAACGTCAATGGGTGCTACGCCCAGAAACCACTGAAATCGATCGATCGCATCATTCGAGCCAGTTCGAACCCCGGGGAATTGGTGATCGATTTCTTCTCACATTCCGGTTCCACGCTACTCGCTGCCGAAATGAGCAACCGGCGCTGCTTCACGATGGATATCGACCCCCTCTTCTGTGAAATCAGCATTCGACGCCTGGAGCAATTTCGTGACTCCGGTCGTACGGGATGGCAAAACAGCCATCCATTCGAAGAGGAACACCGGAATGATCGTAGAATACAGGCGATTCTGGGACGATTGAAAAGCGAGGAACCGTCGTTGTTTCCACGTTGAGCGGCATCCCGTCAAGTCAGAAGCTGGTATAGCTCGTCGTAACTGATCGACTTGTACAAGTAATTCTGCAGGTGGAAAGTCAGAGTGCGCGGATTGAAGTGAAACTGTCCTTCGCCCTCATTTCCTTTGTGCTGGAAGTCTGAGTAGTTGATTTGCGAACCGATTTGGCGGCTTTCAATTCGAAAAATCTTCACGCAATCCGCGAAGAACAGCCCATAGTACAGGATCTCGAATTCAGTACGTTTGACCTGCTGGATGTTGCTGTCGAAATTTGAACTGTTCCCACTGCGAGAAGGGGACCATGTGGTTGGCAGCTGTCGCCTCGGCAATGCACTGCAGGACAGTGGCTTCGGTGACGGTGGTTTCCGACTTTTTAAGAATGCAAGAGAATTTGACCTCAATGCGGTGCTTCATGGCGTCATCGTACAGGTCGTGAAACAGACTTCTCGCTTTGGCAGCGTGGATCAATCGCTGAATCATGACTTCAGCGACGCTTCCAAACCGTCGAGTACGCAGCGCGAAAATGCCATCACGCAGAGTGATACCGTCCATCGCTTTGTCCCGTGTTGTGGAAAAACACCTTTATGAGACGGCTTTCCAGTCTGGGTGGCGTCGAATACCACCCATGCTGGAACCGCATTTCTCGTCACCTCAGTCAAGTTGAGTGAACGTCATTCACTCGCCGGTCAGGCCCTTATTCAGACGCTCCAGCGCTTCGGTCTCGATCTGTCGCACGCGCTCGCGGGTCAGACCGAGAATCTCGCCGATTTCCTTCAGCGTGCGCGGCTGGCCATCGTCGAGACCGAACCGCATCTTGAGGATCGTCGCCTCGCGGGGGTCCATCGTGGCCAGCATCTTGTTGACGTGCTTGAGGTTGTCCGTCTCCAGCAACTCGTCCTCCGGTCCCGGATGGCGATCATCGGCGACGACATCGCTCAGGTTCCAGTTGGAATCGGGGTCTTCGGTCTGCGGCGTCGAGTTGTACAGCTGGATCGCCTTCTTGACGATCTTCAACTTGCGGGCGGGGAGTTCGAGGAACTTGGCGACCTCTTCCACGCTGGGGGTGCGGCCGAGTTCGTCGGAGAGCTTCGCATTGGCCCGCCGCCATTTCGTCAACACCTCGACCATGTAGGCGGGGATGCGGATCGTCTTGCCGGAGTTGATGATCGAACGCTTGATCGATTGCTTGATCCAGTAGCTGGCATAGGTCGAGAAACGGATGTCTCGCTCCGGGTCGAACCCCTCGACAGCCCGTAACAGGCCGAGGTTCCCCTCTTCGATCAGGTCTTGCAGCGGCAGCCCCTTGCCCGTGTAGCCGCGAGCGATGTTGACGACCAGCCGCAGGTTGGCCCGCACCATATGATCACGGGCGGCGGAGTCCCCCGTGGCGATGCGGCGGGCGAGGGTTTTCTCCATGTCGGCGTTGAGCAGAGGCGTCTCGTTGATCTCCTTCAGATACGTTTCCAGGGGGTTTTGGACCGAACCGGTCGTGCGCTTGCGAGCCGTTTTTTGCATGATGGAGGGTTCTGTAGGGCCAGGTTGCGGAGGGAACTGAACAGTGCCGGTAAGAAACGGTCCATGCCTCGTCGTCGCATCCCTGCTTTGCCACTCCCCAGAGATCGTCATCATTGACGGTGGTATGGAGAAGGAAAGGCTGGCAAAGAGGTATCCCGGCGAAAACCCTGACCAAGGCGGTGTTTCTCCCGATTCGTCGGGGCATTCCGCATCTGCCGAATCTGCCGATCGGGGGTGAGTCAACCCCATGTGGCGAGAGGCCCACATGCCCCTCCGTGACGAGGTGCGGAGAGTGTTGCCTCGACGCCCGCCTCACATCTCATCGCTTGACAGCGATGTCACTCCTGATTTCAACCTGCCATTCCTATTCTGTCGATTGTGGTACGACGCTCCGCATCGTCACGCACGACGCGGAGCGTCGTGCCACAATCGAGCACCCTTTGATTTCGCCCACTCAGCCGATACCCTGACAGGACACCCCTCCTTCCGGCTGTGCTCCCCCATGTACGACCACCTCACCCTGATCAGCGGTCGCGCTCACCCCCAACTCAGCAAAGAGATTGCTGAATACTTGGCGGTGCCGCTGGCAGCTGTGGAACTCAGCGACTTCCCGGACGGGGAGACGAGCGTCAAGCTGAATCACAACGTTCGCGGCCGCGATGTGTTTCTGATTCAGCCGACGGGCCCGGCGGTCAATCAGAATCTGATGGAGCTGTTGATTCTGATCGATACGTGCAAGCGGGCCAGTGCCGAGCGGATCACCGTCGTGTTGCCCTATTTCGGCTATGCGCGGCAGGACCGCAAGGACAGCGGGCGGGTGCCGATCACGGCCAAGCTCGTGGCGAATCTCATTACCACAGCGGGGGCCGACCGGGTGCTGACGGTCGATCTGCACGCCGCTCAGATTCAGGGGTTCTTCGACTTGCCGGTGGACCACCTGTATGCGGCGCGAATCCTGGATGACTACTTCCGGTCATTAAAGATTCCGCCCGAAGAATCGGTCATCATTAGTCCGGACGAGGGCAGCATCAAGCGGGCCATGCAGCACGTCGAGAACCTCGGCGGCTCGCTGGCTATCATCGACAAACGCCGCAGCAGCGCCACCGAAACCCGCCAGGCCAACCTCATCGGCGGCGACATCCACGGCAAGGTCGCCTTCCTGTTCGACGACATGATCTCCACAGCCGGTTCGATCTGCGGAGCCGCCCGGATCGCCAAAGATTTCGGTGCTCGGAAGATCTACATCGGGGCCACACACGGCGTCTTCTGCGGGAACGCCGCCCAGAATCTGGCCAGCGTCGATGTCACCGAAATCGTAGTCACCGACTCGCTCCCGCTGCGGCTCGATCCCGTCCCCGCCAACCTGCGGCAAGTCTCGATCGCCCCCATGCTCGGCGAAGCAATCCGCCGCATCCACCGCAACGAATCGGTGAGCTTCCTGTTCCGCAACGGCCACAAGCATGACGATTGACCTACGAGTGTCTGGTGAACCCCGCCCTTCCCAAAGCGTCAGGGCGTGCCACTCGATCCGGATCGACGCTGGAATTGCTCATCTGTTGTGCAGAAAAGCAGATCACGGAGTTTTAAGTCCGAGTAGCCAAGTTTCGTTCTGTGTACGTCTAATAAAACAGACAGAGTCTTCGGTTCCTCTGCCTCGATCTCCACGGGCTCTCTCTTTCGATAGCCCGCAGAACTCAATTGTGTGAATAATGACCGATACGCGGGGGGGCCCCGGTTGGGTCGCTTTGGACCCTACCGGCGCGGCGCAGCCGGAAGAGGTTCCCCGTCAAGGACCGCCTCCCCGCGAACCTCCTGTGCCCGAGGCACCCAGCCAGCAGCCGCAGAGTCCAGCGCCCATATCCCGCCGCCGGCTTCCCCAACCGCAATGCGATGACCTTCGCTTCTCCCTCACCATCGAGCTGAGGAGCTGTCGGTGGCGACTCGCGCAGCTTGCCGTTCAAGACGATCTCGAAGCCCTCGGTCACGAACCGCTGGCGAATCCCCTCGACGGTTTGCGCGCGACAACCGAACGCCTCACAGATCTTCTCATCCGTCCACGCCGGACCATCCGCATCCGCCTTCAACAGAATCCGCGCCCGCCGCGCCTTCTGCGACGCCCCCTTCAACTGACTCACGACTTCGTCACACGCCCGACGCTCCGCATCG
>JAYTFV010000396.1:0-3784 GCA_043734065.1 Planctomycetota bacterium | reverse complement strand
GTGAATGCAGCATATCCGCAGAGGAATTGTATGAGGCGATGGGGCGTGGGGGCTACATCGTCGAGGGGGTGTGGGAGAGGGACGGGAGGTTGTACGTGTAACTCGTGATGCGGCGCGTGGTGCTCTGGTGTCGGCTGGCCCAAGTCACAAACTCCTAACGGGCTCATGACCGCGTTTGTCTCTACGGAGGAATACGGAGGAATGCCCCAATTACTGTGAATTCACAGCGTTTGTTGTACGGATTTGCGTCACTTTGCAAAACCGACTGATTGCCATAAGATGTCTCATGTCTGAGCATTGAGACCGAACTTACAGAATGCATTTCCCGTCTTCGGAACCGAAGGTTGTAGGTTCGAGCCCTACCGGGAGCATTTCGTTTTCTTTGTTATGGTAGTCGTCGTAAGTCGCTTGCCCGCTGTGGCATCGGTGGCGTATCTCTCGTGCCCGTGTGGGAGTTAGGGCGTCTTGAGGCTGTAGAATGTCAGCCAGAATTGGGGCACTTTCGGTGCAAAGTGATGCAAAGTGTAGCTGTTTTGATGCGAACTGTACGGCACCAATTTGGGCACCTTTTCGGACCTCATGGCACCACTGTGGGCACCTTTGCTGCTGGCCTACAGTCGAAAAAACCGAAGGTCATCAGCGGACCACTGGGGCATTTCGCCACGACCGGAGATCTTGGTCCCGACACCGCGACGGGTTGGCCCACGGGGCGATCGGGTCGCCGATCCGGCTAGCGGGTGGTCTGGGGCGCGGCGACGCCACTCGGGCCAACCGGGGCGTTCGTACGTGGCGGTGCGGGGAGCGAGGCGATCGCGGCTTGTTGGTCGGCGAGTTCGATATGGGTATAAGTCTGCATCGTCAGCCGGATGTCCGAGTGGCGGGCGAGCGTTTGGGCGGTACGTGGTGAGACGTGGTTGCGGGAGAGGCTGGTGATGAACGTGTGGCGGTTGGAGTGGAAGTCAGCGTACCGGCCCCGCTGGTCGCAGTAGGCCAGGAAGTCGGACGCCTCGCGCTGGTTCCGCTCGTCGTCGGTGGATGCTTCGGCGATCCATTCGTTCCTCGCAGCTGCGAGATCTACGCGCATCATCTTGGCGGTCTTGCGTTCTGTCCCACCGGGGACACTCCCGGAGATCGGGAACCACAGCCTCTCCGGTAACATCCGGCCCTGAATCACCAGCCAATCCTGCATGAGTTGGACCACTTCGGAGTGCAGCACCTGTGTGTCCTGCCGACGCCGCTTGCTATACGCCGCTGCCACGGTCACGGTCGGTGGATCGCCCAGGAGGTCGAACGACTTCGTGGTCAGGCTGCCGATCTCGCCTTTGCGGTAACCGGTCCAGGCGCTCAGCACATACATCATCGCCCGATCCGGGCCCGCCATCGACTCGACCGGTTTCCCCACGCGAGCGGCCGCCACGAGTCGAGCGAACTCGTCCGGCAACAAGGCCCGGCGATCGTGTCGGCGGTCGACCTTCACGTTGACCATCGACAGGTGAATCAACGGGTCATCCCGCATCCGGCGATCGCGGACCAGCCAGCGCGTGAACTGCTTGCAAGCCCGCAGGTAATGGTTGCTCGTCTGGGCACTCAAGCCCCCTTGCCGAAGTTCGGACAAGGCGTGATGCAGTCTGCTGCCGGAGAGGTCCTGCAGGAACTTCCAATGGCACTGCTGCATCAGCCGCCGGATCTTGGCGATGACCTCGAACACATGCTTGTCGCTGTTGGCCTTACCCTTCATGTGCTGCTGGTATGCGGCGACATGCTGGCTCAAGGGAACCTTACTCTGCTCCTCGTAGGGGTCGACGCGACCCGCCTGCGTCAGTTCCACCTTGCGAACTATCTCGTTCAGCATCGCCTGGGCCGCAGCCTTGTCTCTGGCCAGGGGCACGCGACGATCACAACCGAGTGAATCACGGTAGCGGCCCCACCATTTGAGAGACTTCTTCTTCACCTTCTCGCCCGTCTTCGGGTCGGCGACGACAATCGGCTTCTTGTACAGACTGGCCATGTTGATCCTTTCGTGAGAGGGACGGTCCCCAGGGGTGTGACAGGATGCCAACCACGGGGTGGAACTCAAGTCATGTCCCCGCCCGCAAAGCCGTCCAGATGTCCCGCTTGGGACATCCCGCTGCGACCCATTCCCGCAGCTCTTCCGCCCTCCAGAACATCGAGCGGCCAATCCGCAACGGCATGGGGACATGCCCCGCCGCGTCCCAAATCCGCCAGGTGCGGAGCGACATGCCGCACAGAGCGGCGGCCTTGCGAGCGGGGAGCAACAGCAGCTCCTCTTCGGCTCCCTCATCCGGGCAATCGGCGATCAGCCACAGGTTGATCCCGAGTTCCTGGAACCGCTCCCGGATGTTCACGAGGTGAGTCCGGACGGTGGTCCTTGAGCAGCCCAGTGTCTCGGCCACCTCCGGAATCGAGTTCCCCTCGGAGAGCAGTTGGCAGATCTCCTGCTCGGGCGGATCGAGCGATGCCACGGCTTCGCGGATATCCGCCGCCTTGCTCTGGGGTTCTGTATACGCGGGCTGCCGAGCCGTGCGTGCCAGTCGACGTGTCCCCTGGCTCGCGGCTCAGCAGGAGCTTCGCCCTCCCGACTTCGCCCTCCCGATCGGGCGGTCCCAGATCTCGCATTCCCGGACCAATCGCCCTCTATTCCACCACATCGGTGGTGACTTGGCATTCCGGCTTGGCGGCGCGGAAGCGGGCGAGGCCGGTGGGGGTGATTTTGGTTCTCAGCAGTGTGAGTGATTTCAGGTTCGGCAGGCGGGCCAGGTGGTCCAACCCCGCGTCGGTCAGTGGCGAACCGGGGCTGTTGCCGAAGTGGTTTGACTCAATCGTCTCCAACGTTTTGATCTCCGCAATGGCGGCCATGTGGTCATCGGTCATTGGAACGATATCTATGCGGAGATTCGTGAGATTGGGGAGAGCGGCCAACTTCTGGAATCCGGCGGGGCTGATTTCCAAGTCAAATCGATCGGTCTTTCTGGACTCAAACGCAACCGAAATGAGTCGCGGGAAAGCGGTGAATAGTTGCATGCGGTCATCGCTCAGTTTTCCATTGAAACGAATGGTCAGGTTCACCATCGGCATCGCCTGCAAGGCGGCCACGCCCTCCAGTGTCAGCCAGGAATCGTTGAGTCCCAGGGCGTTCAACCTGGGCATGTCCGCGAACCCGGCTGCGATCTGCGGCGAGAAGGGCCAGTCGACACTCAACATCTGAAATAGCCCGTGCGATTGCAGCTTCGGCAAAACGGCAGAAGTCACGTTCGTATGTTCGAGATAGAGTTGCGTAAGCATTGGGAATGAGAGAATCGTGTCAATGCTCGCGTCTGTGATTTGTGTATGGTGCAGGATGAGGCTCTGGAGCTTTGGCAGTCCCCGCAAGGATCTGATTCCGCGATCAGTGATGGGATTATCAAAAACATTCAATCGGATGAGTTCCTGCAGGCCCGCGAACCTTTCGAGATCATCGTCGATATCAATCACTTTGACTTTGTTCGTGTGAAACCTCAAACCGTGGATATCAATGTCTTGGATGGCAAACGGCGTCTCGGGCAGTGTCGCGCCCGAGGCCAGGGAGATCGTCTTTCCATCCATAATGATCTTCAGCGAACCGCCGACCGACAGCACCCATTCCGCCGCTGCCCGGTCGGGGGACTCACTGGAGGGAACCGGAGTTGACACTGTTGGTTTCTCAACCACATCGGTGGTGATCTGGCACTCCGGCTTCGCCGCACGGAAGCGGGCGAGGCCAGTGGGGGTGACCTCGCTTTTTTTC
>JAYTFV010000395.1:0-7152 GCA_043734065.1 Planctomycetota bacterium | reverse complement strand
GATTTGATCGAAAGCGATCCATTCATTGATTCCAGCTTCTTTCCAGGAGACCTTTTGCTGTATCTGCTCAATCTTTCAGACTACTGGTCTGTGAATCATGACGTGCGAGATCGGATGACCAAGGTTGCAATGATTGCGATTGAGAGGATTCATGGGCAAGACGACTTCACTACCACGAAGCAAATCCAAGAAGCTCTACAGAAGTACATCCGTCTCTATGTTCGCACGACCGATTCATGAATGGCGGAAATCATGGACCTCCATCACCCTTGGCTCGACCCCGACTGGCAGCGGCAGATTCAACGTCTGCTCAACTCGTATGCCCGGAGTGTCGGCACTGAACTGATCGATCGTTCGGGGACGCCCGAGGAGCAGGCTCACCGGATATTTGACGTTCCCTTCGTCGTCGTGTCGCACGGGACGCAGGCCGACCCGATTCTCAACTCGGCGAATGCGATCGCATTGTCACTGTGGGCCATGCCGTTGGAGCAATTCCTGGAGACCCCCTCGCGGCTGACCGCTGAGCCGATGCACCGCGACGAGCGGGAGCGGATGCTGTCTGAGACGCGGCGGAAGGGGTACATCGACGACTATCAGGGGATTCGCATCTCCTCGACCGGTCGCCGATTCCGCATTGATCGCGCGACCGTGTGGAACGTCGTCGATGAACGAGGACAGCCCGCTGGGCAAGCGGCCACGTTTTCGGAATGGGTGTTTCTGGATTGAGGGGCGAGACTATGACACAACGATCGATACTCCGCACGACAGTGATTGAGGAGTTCGCCGTAGCTGCGTTCGCCAGAACGCGGGCATCCTGGCTCCCGCGCCCGCCCTCTGGCGAGGGGCAGCTACGGCTGATTCCTGCCATCCCACCGAGATGTCGTTGGCTGTTCATGCTGCTGGTTGCCTGCCTGCTGCTTCCCTCTCCAGCGTCCACTGGCGAGCCGCATAAACAACCCAACATCCTGTTCGCCATTGCCGACGACTGGGGCCGACACGCGGGAGCCTACGGCACACCGCAGGCTCGCACGCCGACGTTCGACCGGATGGCCCGCGAGGGGCTGTTGTGTGAGCGGGCGTACTGCACCTCGCCGAGTTGTACTCCGTCGCGCGGGGCGATTCTGACGGGGCAATGGCATTGGCGGCTGGAGGCGGGGGCCAATCTGCACAGTTTCTTCCCCGACAAGTTCCGGTCCTATCCGGAGATTCTCGCGGCCAATGGTTACAGCTGCGGCGTAACGAGCAAGGGCTGGGGACCGGGGCGGACCGAGACACCGATGCGGCCCATCGCCGGGCAGCGGTTCGCGGACTTTGAAACGTTCCTCCAGAAGCGACCGGCGGGCCAGCCGTTCTGTTTCTGGCTCGGCTCGACCGACCCGCATCGGCCTTTCGACGAAGGGACCGGCAAGCGGGCCGGGTTCGACCCGACCAAGGTCGAAGTCCCCGCAGCTTTTCCCGATACCGAACTCATCCGCAGTGACATTGCCGACTATCTGTTCGAGGTCGAGCGGTTCGACGCCCTTGTCGGTCGAGCCGTGGCCGCCTTGGAGCAGAACGGCGAACTCGACCACACGATCGTGATCGTCACGAGCGATCACGGGATGGCCTTTCCGCGAGGGAAGAGCAACCTGTACGACTTGGGGACCAACGTCCCGCTCGTGATCCGCTGGCCCGGCGTCGTCAAGGGGGGGCGCACGACTACGGACTTCATCAGCCTGCAAGATGTCGCCCCCACGCTGCTGGAAGCTGCGGGTGTTCCGGTCCCCGCTGACATGACCGGGCGTTCGCTGCTGCCGCTGCTCCAGAGCGACCAGTCGGGGCGGATTGATCCCGCACGCGATCACGTCCTCACCGGCAAGGAGCGGCATGTCCCGACCCAGTTGGCCCCCGACATGGGCGGCTACCCGAGTCGCGCGATCCGTACCGAAAAGTACCTCTACATCCACAACTTCCGCCCCGACCGCTGGCCCAACGGCAGCGGCGACTACGAACATTCGGCCATCCCCGGTGTCTGGTACGGCGACACCGACAACGGGCCGACGAAGACCGAGCTGATCGACAACCGCCAGCACGACCCGCAACATCAGCGAGCGTATGATCTGGCCTTCGCCAAACGACCGGCGGAGGAACTCTACGACCTGGAACTCGACCCGGAACAGCTGTCGAACGTGGCCGACGATCCGCGCCATGCCGAGGCGAAGCAGAAGCTGGCGGATCAGTTGGCGCAGGAGCTGAAGTCCTCGGGCGATCCTCGATCCCACGGCCAGGGAGATGAGTTCTTCGACCAGCACCCGTATCTGGGGGATGGGCCGAAACACCCGGATTGGAAGGGGAAGTAGAGTACGTCAGAAGCCCGATTTCCCGAGGGCCCGGCTGGGCGACGATGAAGCGTGGGGATGCACCTGAATACCATCGTTTCAAATTTCGAACTGCGAGTTTCCCTCCGTTCCCCTTTTCCTGAACAGGAGTTACGCTCGCTTGACCCCTCAGATTGCTCCCCGTACGATACCCGATCTTGGACCGGAGCCATTCCCGGTTGAGGAGCGATCGCCACGGCATTCGATCGCGGACAAGTTACACAGACACAAAGAGTTAGGCTGTCGTCATGGCCGTTCCGAAGAAGCGTCAATCCAAGTCCCGCCGCAACATGCGGCGGTCGCACGATGCGGTGAAACCGCTCAAGCTGCAGTTCTGCTCCAAGTGCGGGACGGCGGTTCCGTCGCACGTCATTTGCCCGAACTGTGGTTATTACCACGGTCGGCTGATGATTCCGCAGCAGGGTGAGTAACCTCGCCCGTTCCAGTTCCTTCTCCCCTGTGGACGGATACGGCACATGCGGATCGCGTTAGACGCGATGGGCGGGGACTTCGCGCCCGGCATCAACATCGCGGGAGCCATCGAGGCCCTGCAACAAGACCCCCGGCTGGAAATCCAGATGGTGGGGCAGCGCGAACTGCTGGACAAACAACTCTCGGAATCGGGATATTCGGGCGAGCGATTGACGATCGTTCATGCGGCAGATTTCATCGAGATGGATGACAAGCCGATGGAGGCCCTCCGCAAAAAGGCGGACTGCTCGATCGTCACCTGCTGGAAATTGATGGCTGCGAAGGAGGTCGACGCCATTGTCAGCGCGGGTCACACCGGCGGAGTGGTGGCGTCGGGGCTGCGAACGCGGTTGTTCCTCAAGGGGGTCAAGCGGCCCGGCATCGCGGTGGTATTGCCGACGATTCAGGGGCAGGCGGTCCTGATGGATGTCGGAGCGAATCCGGGGGCGCGGCCAGAGCATCTGCACCAGTATGCGGCGATGGGGGCGATCTATGCTCAGGCCATTTTGGGAGTCAGTGACCCGCGTGTGGGCCTGATGAATATCGGCAGCGAAGAAGGCAAGGGGACCGAACTGGTCCTCGAAACTCACGCACTCCTCGTCAAGCAACCGTGTCCCGGCCGGTACATCGGCAATGTCGAGGGGCGTGGGCTGTACCTGGGCGATGCGGATGTCATCATCTGTGAAGGGTTCGTCGGCAATGTCGTGCTGAAGGTCAGCGAAGGCATGGCCAGCATGATGATGAAGGTCACTTCGTCCGAGGTGCTGAAGGCTCTCGATACCGAACGCCAGCTCGGGGCCAAGGCGTTTAAGGCTCTCCAATCGCGGTTTGAGTACAACGAAACCGGCGGGGCTCCGCTGCTGGGCGTGGATGGCATCTGCATGATCTGCCACGGCTCGAGCGATGCCCGGGCCATCCGCAACGCTCTCAAGACGACTCGCACGATCTACGACCGCAAGGTCAACGAGAAGATCACCGAAGTCGTTGGCAGTTGGGGGTAGGGGAAGTTTTCAGTGGTCAGTCATCAGTAGTCAGTGAAGAGTGATGCTGAGATGAAGGGCCAAGGGAACTGAAGTGTCAAGGCGAGTGAAGTCGCCACTGCTCCACTGCTCCACTGCTCCACTGACGACTGAAAACTGACCACTGAAAACTCCCCTCTGTCGCTCAACCCTCAACGATCCTCCCCCCCATGTCACGCATCGCCTTCCTCTTCCCCGGCCAGGGGGCCCAGCACATCGGCATGGGGCAGCAGGTCGCCTCGCAGTACCCGGCGGCTGCGGCGCTGTTCGCGCGGGCGAGCGAGATCCTGGGTTACGACTTGGCTGCCGTGTGTGCCGCTGGACCGGCGGAGAAGCTCGAGTCGACGGCGATTAGTCAGCCCGCGATCTTCGTCACGAGTCTCGCCTGCCTCGAAAAAGTGAAGGCCGAAATGCCCGACCTGCCGGGACGCTGCGAGATGACAGCCGGGCTGAGCCTGGGGGAATACACCGCGCTCGTGTTCGCCGGAGCGATGACGTTTGAGGACGGTCTGCGCGTCGTGCAGCAACGCGGCGAGGCGATGCAGGCGGCGGCCGACGCGACTCCTTCAGCCATGGCCAGTATTCTGATGATCCCGCCGGAGCAGGTGCAGCAGATCTGCGAGCAAGCCAGTTCCGAAGTGGGGCAGGTGCAGATCGCGAACTACCTGTGTCCCGGCAATCTGGTCGTCTCGGGTATCACAGCCGGGGTCAACCGAGCTGTGGAACTGGCCGAGGCGGTGAATGCCAAAGTCGTGCGGCTCTCGGTCGCCGGGGCGTTCCATACGTCGATCATGAAGCCTGCCGATGAGCGGTTGGCCGCCGCACTGGCGGGAGTGGCCATCCAAGCCCCACGCATCCCGGTGATCTCGAATGTGGACGTGCAGAGCCATGCGGACCCGGCTGAGATTCGCGACATCCTGGTGCGGCAGGTCTTGAACCCCGTTCGCTGGGAAGACGATGTCAAAGCGATGCTGGCTGCGGGGATCGATGAGTTCTACGAGATCGGGCCGGGCCGCGTACTCACCTCGCTGATGAAGCGGATCAACCGCAAGATCCCGTGTACGGTGATCAACGATGCCCCGGCGGCGTAGAACGGAATTCATTCCGTTCCATTCGGCGACCGAGAACGACACTCCGCGCCAAAGCCGACAGCTTGATTCCAAGGGCCAGGCCCACCGAGGGCCGGGCTTCGCTCTTCCTGTAACCGCGAGTAAGGAAGACGATTGGTACACAGATTTCACAGATCGGCACAGATTCGGAAGGCCATGGCCCCCAACCGGCCCGAGGTCGCCGCCGCAGCCGGTTGCGAATCTGTGAAAACCTGCGAAATCTGTGTACCCCTAATTCTGCTGGCCATAGTGAATGACTCGCGGTGAACTGCTGTGGGAGTGCTGAACTTTCGGGAAACCTGTCGGCTGAGGCGCGGAGTGTCCCGAGAACGGAATGAATTCCGTTCTACCCAAACAACAAACCCTCGTCGCGAGCGACGAGGGTTTGTGTATTTCTGATTCTCATCCGGCGGTCAAGCAGAAGCCCGACCGGTTCGACTAGAACTCACCGACAACTTCACCATCGGCACGGTTGCACAGCCGACGAATCGTGTTCGTGTCGAGGCTTTCGGACAGGAACCGCACGCTGCCGTCACCGAGCAGAGCATGGCAGCCACCGGTGTGGAAGCTGAACGGCTCGTCATTCGGGCCGCAGTTGTTGGTCGACCACAGGCAAGTGGCAGGACCACCGGCGGGAGTCTTGTTCTGGTTGATGATCGTGGTGCGGTTGGCGGTGGCACCCGAGACACCCGAGCCGGAGTCAGCATCGGCCCAACGATTCGGGCAAGATGCGCCCGCCCCGCCGAACAGAGCAGTCGTCACCACACCGGGCTGAATTCCGGACTGCAACGTCCCGGCCGTGTAGCTCCCGACGATGTCCGCTGGCTTGCCCGCATCTTCGATGACCATGATCGTGTTCGACAGACCGTCGGTCGTGTTGGCGATCTTGTTCCAGTTGCCGAGGCAGGAGTCGGAATCGACGCCCACGATCAGCTTACCCCGCAGGCCCGTCGCCGGGTCCAGGTCGGTGTAGGCAACGGGCATGTAATCCGTCTGGCCGAAACCGAGCGAGTCGGGAGTGGTGTAGGCGTTCGACGGGCAGAGGAAGCTGGCGACGATCGAGGACGCTGCAAGTGCGTTCCCGGTCTTCACGGTGACCGACGTGTACCCATTGGTGTAGTGCTGAGCGAACGTGAACTGGTTGTAGATCACGGCCTGGTCAGCGAAGGGCAGAATCTGCGTGAACGTGGACGACGGCGTGAAGTCCCGCACATAGGTCGTGGTCCGGCGATCGGTGAATTCACCGGAGGACGGGAGCTTCTTGTTGGTCTCTTCGTAGTTGTGACAGGCGAGCCCCATTTGCTTCAGGTTGTTCTTGCAGGTGCTGCGGCGGGCCGCCTCACGAGCCTGCTGCACTGCGGGCAGCAACAGGGCGATCAGGACCGCGATGATCGCGATCACGACCAGGAGTTCAATCAGCGTAAATCCACGACGACGCGACATGACCATGTGTACTCTTCCATCCCTTTGGGGAAACTGAAATGTCTCTCACCCCCTGCGAGAGATCAATCTACTGCGGGCATTATCGATGGGGAATGCGAAGGAATTGTGAAGGGGACGGGAATAGCGGATAAATCCGGAGAGCGGTTTTCAGGACAGTGCAGTCACACTTCTCACGGGAAAACTGAGTCGATTCCAAGCATTACAGCGGTTGTTGCGACTCTGCCGACCCTGCCGACATCAGCCGGAGCGGGGGCGTCGAACTCCGTCGAAACCCGTTCGCACTCGGGATCGCACTTCACCCGGTGAAGTCCGCATGCCACACTTCCACGGGATCATCCCCTCCACTCCCTATCAATCACTGCACCCCGCATGATTCACGTCGAGAACCTGTCGAAATCGTTCTTCGATCTGCGACGGGGCAACGTGCTGGCTCTCGATCAGGTCTCGTTTGATGTCCAGCCCGGCGAGATCTTCGGCCTGCTCGGTCCCAACGGAGCCGGGAAGACGACCTGCCTCCGCATGCTGAGTACCGTGCTCAAGCCCACCGGCGGGCACGCCTCCATCGCCGGCTTCGATGTCGCCACCCAGCCCGAGCGCGTCCGCTCGCACATCGGGTTTATGTCCAACAACACCGGCATCTACGACCGCATGACCGCCTGGGAAATGGTGGAGTATTACGGTCGCCTGTACGGCATGCCGGAGGATGTCCTCCAGCCGCGACTCTTGCAGATCTTCCACAAGCTGCAGATGACC
>JAYTFV010000394.1:0-4424 GCA_043734065.1 Planctomycetota bacterium | reverse complement strand
AGGACTCAATAACCATCTCCCCTTTGTCCCTCTTACCCTCTGCCCTTCTTCCTCTTTTCCTTTTTCCTTTCCCCACGACGAGCGCAGCGAGGCGCTCGCGTTTTTTTTGGCGTAGCGGAATTCGTCAGAATTTCGCCGTCCCGCCAACCAGCGCCGCCCCAGCGAAATTCTGACGAATTCCGCTACGGACTTTGAGATAAGAACCGCCGATGGCCAGAGAAGGTGCAGAACTCCCCGTGATCCAGGCGTGCTACGACTTCACGGTCTGGCTGCTCCCCAAGATCGGCAAGCTGCCGCGCGATCTGCGGTTCACGCTGGGGGAGAAGATTGAGCGGCTGACGTTGTGCATTCTGGAGGGCTTGATCCGGGCACGGTACGCGCCGCAGCGGGGGCCGATCCTCGATGACGTGAATATCGACTTGGAAGTCTTGCGATATCTAATCCGCGTGGCTCACGACTTGAAGGCCCTACCGACGAAGGCGTACGGTGATGCGGCCAAGCAGCTGATGGACATCGGTGTCCAGGTCGGCGGCTGGCGCAAGGCAACCGATCGGAAAGGGACTCCATGAAACGGATCGGGAACTTGTGGCCCACGTTGACCTCCTTCGAGAATCTGTTGCAGGCGTACCGCAAGGCTCGACTCGGCAAGCGGGATCGCCTCACCGTCCAGCGATTTGAGTTCCGCCGCGAGAATGAGCTGGCTCAGCTGCGCGATGAATTGATGGAGAGCCGCTATGCCCCCGGTCCGTTCCGGACGTTCATCCTGCATGACACCAAGCCGCGTCTGATCAGTGCGTCTCCCTTCCGCGATCGGGTCGTGCATCATGCGTTCTGCAATGTGGTCGAGCCGATCTTCGAGCGCTGTTTCATCCACGACAGCTATGCGAGCCGGGTGGGGAAAGGGACTCACTCGGCCATCCGGCGGTATCAACAGTTCGCTCGCGAGTATCCATATGTCTTGAAGTGCGACATCCGCTTGTTCTTCCCCAGTATCGACCACCAGATCCTACTGGAGCAGTTGGAGCGGAAGATCAAGGACCACGATGTCCTGGCACTGGCCCGGGTCATCATCGGGCATTCCAATCGGCAAGTGGCGGTCCCCGGTCTGTTTCCCGGCGATGATCTGTTCACCGCCCAAGATCGACGACGCGGGTTGCCGATCGGAAACCAGACGAGCCAGTTCTTCGGCAATGTGTACCTCAATGCACTTGATCACTTCATCAAAGAGCAGCTGGGGCGCAAGGCGTATCTACGCTACGTGGATGACTTCGTGATCCTGGGGAGCAGCCCGCAAGAACTGGCCGAGGTCCGCGACGCGATTGAGGAATTCTTGCGGAGTCTGCGGCTGTGGCTGCATCCTCGGAAACGGGTGATCAGCCGAGTGGAGGATGGCATCCGGCTGTTAGGTTTCCGGGTGTGGCCCCAGCGGATCGAGCTGACACCCGAGAGCGTGGTCAAGTTCCGACGAAGGATGCGGCGTTATCAGGATTGTTTCGAGGACGGACAGCTGTCGATGTCCGGCCTGACGCAGCGCGTGCGGGCGTGGATCGGTCATGCCCAGTTCGCGGACGGCGAGGAGTACCTGCGGCGACTGCTGTGTGATATCGTGTTCCGTCGGAGAACGGTCGAATCGTCGTGTCTTGCGCGGGGGCTCGTGGAACAACAACGCCACGAACACCCGCTCCGCCAACCGGAACAGGAACACGCCCGACAACCGGAACAACAACACAGGGTTCCGTGTATCGAGCACAGCGCTTCGTGCCCGGTGGTGACACCGGGGGCGAATGACCCGAACGTGGCGGTTTACGGACTGCTGCGGTGAGTCGTTGTGCAGTCCAAGACCGTTCTCCCGTGTTGGAGCCATGAGGCTTCGGCCAAAAGACTGGTGCGACCGGTGGGGCTGGTAGCGTCAGCGAACGCTCCGCCGGTTGTTTTGTTATCCCACTTGCCCTCGTCGGGCCGATGGAACTACTCCATCTCCAACGCAGGCATTGTCGGCAGCGGCTCCAATTCCAGCGTCCCGGCCTGGCCCTCAAAGGTCGCTCGAAAATGTTCCAGGAACCCGGTGTGGCCGAGGATGACGATCTCGTCTCCGGGGCTGTCGACGTCAAACACCAGCATCCGCGCGGGCCAAGCGGGGCTACACGTGCTTTGGCAAGAGGATGTGATCGATGAAGAATTCGTCCGGACCTGGGGGTCCAGACTATGAGACAGAACTCGAAGCACTCACGATTCGTCAGCCCAATTCTCCACTTTCAATTCCGGCACCTGTCGGAAGTGTCGGACGTTTCGCGTGACCAGAGTCGCCTGTTGGGCCAAGGCGATGGACGCGATCAGCAAATCCGAACGACCGATCTTCACGAGTTTCTTCTGGGATCGCAGGCGGTCGAACTCCGCAGCTGAGGCGGCACTGACGGGGAGACAGCCGAATCGGGACAGATCGCGTTCGCTCTGGATGAGCCAATGTTGAGCACGTTGCAATTGTTCTCCGTCGGCAGCCTTCAATAGAAAATCGAATCGGCCTCGCAAAACTTCAATGCGTGTGATGATCGTTGTGGCCACGGGCTCGGTGGACGAGAGGAATTTCGCCACGACCCGTGCCTGCCCCGCCGCCAGCAGGGTGATGGTATCCGTATCGAGCAGGATCATCGCCCCGGCTCCACCATCGGTCGCCCGCGCCCCTGGTAGATTTGTTCCAGCATCTCTTCCAAATGCGGGTCATCCTTCCAGGCACCGATCAACGAAGACGGCTCGTATCGGGGCGATGAATGTGGGGCGACCAACCAGACCTCGAGGGCCGCCCGAGAAAACCGCCACTCCGGCCCAATGCTGCGACCGGGCAAGCCTTGTTGCTGGACCATGTCCAGCACAGCGGCTTCCGTCACGCGAAGAAACGCCGCCGCCTCATGGAGGTTGAGCACCGGGTTCGGGGAGTTGGCCCCATTATCCGAACTGATAGATGGAGTTCGGGGAGCCTTGGATTTTGTGGCAGTCATGATCGTCCTCTCCAATCGACAACGGCGTATTCTACACAGTGATCAGAGCATTGCGAAATGGCAGTGATTCGGATGACTGTCCACCCCGGCACCGTCGGTCGCAGTTGGGGCGCCGGCTCACCCGAATCCGCAGAGCGGATCGCGACGGGCGTGTACGAGAATTTCATGCTAACCCACGAACGAGCAGGGCCGGGGAACCATTTCCATCAGTGGCATGACATGCCCCGCCGCCATCGCTTGCTGCCGCACGCTAGCGAATTCTTCCCCTACAGCCACGATGCCCGTTCGAGCGCGATCCCACGCCACCCATTTCCCCGCGTATTCCACGGGAGCTGCGAGGGGGCGTGGAGGGATGGTGATCGTGGCGTGACTGAAGTTCGACATGGGAACCTCCGGAAGCGGCCCGCGGGCCGAGGTGGGATATGCGCCATCATATCGAGGTCTGGAGAAGCCTCGTAGTCTGGACCCCCAGGTCCGGACGAACTCTTTCATCGATCACGTCGCCTTACCGAAGCTCGCTCGGAGCTGGGGGTCCAAGCGACGATTCGCCGTAGCGGAATTCGTCAGAATTTCGCCGAGCTGGCGGGAAAAGGTCGAACGACGGACGGCGAAAGTCTGACGACTTCCGCTACGAAAAAAAACGCGAGCGCCTCGCTGCGCTCGTCGTGGGGAAAGGAAAAAGGAAAAGAGGAAGAAGGGCAGAGGGTAAGACGGACAAAGGGGAGATGGTTATTGAGTCCTCGATACACGGAACCCTGCGCCGTCGTACCGGTAGTCGGGCGAGCCCCTGCCCCGGAAGGCGGAGCGGGAGCCCGCGGCGAAGAAGACCCACGAGCCCCCGCGCAAGACACGACGATCTACTGTACTCACGTTCAACGGATCACTCGTCACCCCGGTGCGTGTCGCGTACTCCCCGGCGTCGTAGCCATCCTGGCACCACTCAAACGCATTCCCGTGCATGTCATGCAGCCCGAAAGCATTGGCCCGGAATCGACCCACCGGAGCCGTGAACACGTAGCCATCCTTCGCTGTGATGGCTTTCGTCCAAGTGCTGAACTGCGATTTTGCGGTCCCGTCGGCCACGTTCCCGATTTTCGCCAAGCCCTCAGCATCGGCCCCGTGCCACCACAGAGTCGTCGTCCCGGCCCGGCAGGCATATTCCCACTGGGCTTCACTCGGCAGCTGGTACGTCTGCCCCTCCTTCGCACTCAGCCATTCGCAGAACGCCACGGCATCGTTCCAGCTCACGTTGACCACCGGATGGTCGTCTGTTTGCGTGAAACTGTTGTTTCTCCATGTGTACTCCGGCTTCTGCTCATACTGTCCCTCGGCGTTCAGGCCATACCCGCCCTTGCCGTCTTTCTCCGCATCAGTCTGGTAGCTCTTAGCCTTCACAAACGCCGCGAACTGCCCCTTCGTGACTTCGTG
>JAYTFV010000393.1:0-5106 GCA_043734065.1 Planctomycetota bacterium | reverse complement strand
TGAGGCGGATCCCCAGCAGTGGTTGTTCCTGACCGGGGACGAGAAGTCGATCTATCAGCTCATTCGCCGCGGATTTAAGGTGGCTGCGTGGGAGCGATTTGGAACCGAGCGGTTGAAGGGGATGGAGTTCGCCCACAGCATGCACCTGATCCATGTGGATGAGACCGGCAAGATTCTGGGTCGGTACGAGAGCATGAACGATCAGGATCTGGTGACGCTTCAGCGCGTGCTGGAAGGGAAGATTGAGACCCCCAAGCGGCACAAGCCCGCTGTGCTCGGGACGCTACTACCCGGCGAACTGGCGGCCGTGACACCTGCCGGAACTGCTGACCGCGACCTTCCCCGGTCTGACCCGCTGGCGAAACTCCCGATGTGGGCTCAGCGGCTCCCTCGCACCAATGCGGCCCTCAACGCTCTGGCGACGCTGCTACTGCTCACAGGGTTCGTGGCCATCAAGGCCAAAAACGTTCACCTCCACAAACGGTTGATGCTCTTTGCGTTCACGGTGTCGATTGCCTTTTTGGGTTGCTACTTGACGTATCACTTCGCCCTGCACAAATACACCGGCGAGCATGGCAAGAAGTTTCTCGGAACTCCGGTTCTCAGCCAGGCTTATTACACGATCCTCATCACCCACGTGATATTGGCCACAGCTGTGCCGGTGCTGGCGTCGATGACGATTTGGAGGGGTCTGAAGGGGCAGTGGGAGAGCCATCGCCGGTGGGCCAAGGTCACGTTCCCGATTTGGCTGTACGTGTCGGTGACAGGCGTTATCATTTACTGGATGCTGTACCACATCAGCGCGTAGCCACGTTCGCCAGAACGCGGGTGGCCTGAGTTGGTGCAAACCATTCGGCAGCAGGTGATTTCCATGAAGCGATTTCTGACATCGATGATCCTCGGCCTGGCCCTGTTCGGTTCCGCGGCATCGGTCGCGACCGCCTGCCCGATGTGCAAATACGCCAACGAAGCCGACCAGCCGGACGAAGCGGCCAACCGCCGCCCCAAGGCATTCATGTACAGCATCCTGTTCATGCTCTCGATGCCCCCGACGCTGTTCACGATCTTCGGCGTCAGCTTTTATCGGATGTGTCAGAAAGCCGAAGCCGCGAACGCCTCGGAAGAGCTGGGTCACGAAGCGCTGTAGTTCGACTGTTGGAGTTCTGTCATTTTCCCGAAGGGAATTCAGCCCATAGCCGGTGGTGTCGCTGCGCTCGACCACCGGCTATTGGCTGCGACCCCTCCGGGGTGGGGAGATGCGTCGAGACCGATGGCCCCCGAAAGAGGGGTGAGGGAGAGTGTCAAGACACTCTCGAAACGGCTCTACAGCCTGGACTCCAACACAGACAGGACGGGTGACGCGACGGGGCGCGCTGTCCGCATTCGGTCCCAGGTCCACAACACGCCTCCCAACAGAGTCAGCCCCAGGCCCAGCACGCTCGGCGACAGGCAGGCCCACCAGACCAGGCCCATTCCGGCCATCGTCGCATTCGGACGGGCGGCCAGCGTCTCGGCGATGTCGTACTGGCGGAACAGACGCACGACCCAGGTCAGTATCAACAGCGACACCAGCGACGCCAGCGAGGCCGTAATGATGAGTGCCCAGCGGCGATCCAGCAGACGCGGCCACGTCGGTTGAGGCCCGACAGGCCGCAGCCACAGCGACCGCGACTCTCCACACAGCGAGAGCGTGGAGTCCAACCCCGAGTGGTGCATGGGGGGGGAGGTGCCCGGGATCGGCGAGGAAACAATCCCTCCCGATTGCGAAAAATCCGTCCAGCGCTGCACGAGCTGGTCGCGGCGGACCAACTCTTCGGCGGACAGGCCCGCGATCCGGCCCAACTCGTCGCGGCTGTCGGCCAGAGCGTGGAGCAGCGGTCCATCCACGCTCCACGAGGCGCCTCGGAATTCCCCGGCCGCTTGCAGCAGCGCCTCGGACCGGTTCAACCAGAACTCCGGCAGCAGTGGATCGCGACGGCCCCAGTGATCGAGCAACACATGGTGATGGGGCGGGACAACGGCGATCCAATGCGGGAACACGAGCCCTCCCGGCAGCCGCACCAAGTCTCCCGGATCATGCACGGAGGGACCGGCCTCCGACTGCCACCACACGACCAGTTCGTGTGACAAATCATTCTCCCGCGACGGCACCAGCACCGGGGCGTCGGGGCCTTGAATGCGACCATCGATGGTGATCGCCTGGATCATGGCTTTGGCCGATCCCGGGATTTCGAGCGTGATGTCGCGCTCGGCAATCAGTAGATAGGTCGTCACCCCGTAGCGGATCGCCGAGACGGGATCGCCCGCTCCATCCAGCCAGATCAGCGACTCGGCCAGCACCGGTCGCACGACGGGATCGCTGGCCGTGGCTTCGATGGTCAATTCGGGCGTGGTGTGGGAGTACAGATCATCTCGCGAATTGGTCAGGCTTTCGGTCCACCCCGCTGGCCAACTCGTCGGAGCGGCCGAGAGCCGTGTCGAACTGGCTCGCGCGGGGCGGTAACCGCTTCCTCGGGGGAGCGAGACCCAGACCTCGGACCAGACCACGCCCGACAACTGCGGTAAACGAATCGTCTGGCGGCCCCTGCTCTCGCTGGCGATGGTAGCACTGAGCGACAGCTCGGCGGGCCTGGAGGCGAGGGTCTGCGGACGCCAGAGATACGCCTTCCCATCGGCGGTCTGTCGCACATTCTCACGGCGGTTGGTAAGGCGGAACTCCGTGAGCCCCGGTTGATCCCATTCGATCCGCACGGGAGCAGCCCGTGGGGCGCTGTCCAGGAGTTGAGCCCGCAGGGTGACTTGCCAAGAGCTGTCGCGGCGGGGAATGAGATCGACCCACACGAAGGCGGACCTCGCTTCGGCAATCGGTTCGACCTCGATCGAGAGTGGGACATCGGCGGTGCCCGGATGGAAGCGGACCTCTTCATCGGAGGTGCTGTCCGTGGGACGGAGTTTTGTGGTGGAGTCCGCCCACTGGAGTGTGGAGACCGCGCGGGAGGAATTCCGCACCGTCACAGATGATTCGGAGGTCAGCCCGGAACGATACAGACAGAGGGGCGGTTCCCAGGGCCCGGTGCCTTGCGCGATCGTCCCCTCGATCCGCACGAATTGCGTTCCCGGCTGGCCATCCCGGATGCCGAGTCGCACTTCGTCGCCGGTGCGCGTCCAGCTCAACAGTCGATCGGCACCGTCCTGCTGCACGGTCGCCCGCTCGATCTCGATGCGGGGATCGATCGCGAAGAGGTGTTCAATCGGGACACCCTGGGTGGTGTCGATGGTGGCCTCCAAACGCCACTCGGAGCGGGACGCCTGCAATGTGATGCGTTGGGCCAGTTGAGCGCGTCCCGTGGCCGACAGAGAGTTCAAGGTCCAGGCCGGTCCCCCATTGTCACGGCATGTCCAGGCCACATCGGGCACCTGCCACACCATGCCCGCGAACAGGGAATCGGAGAACGCCTGGGGCGAGATCGGGGTGGCTGACGTGCGGGAGGAGGCGTCCACGATTCCGAAACCCGGCTTCGCAACCACTCCCACGAAGGACTTCTCCGCCAAGACATCAGTGGGGGAACTGGGCGACAAGGGCACCTGCTGATTGACGCGCTGAGGTCTCCAGCGGGGAGGCGGCATCCGAAATCCGGTCGAGCTCACGGGGAGGAACGCCGTGATCTCAACGGGGCTGGCGGACTTCGCATCAGCGGTCGGCCCCAACCGCAGCGTGATCCGCGTCTCCGTTTCCAGAGACTCCAGGTGGGACAGTTCCAGCGACGGTCCCTTGATCGATTGCACGAACAGCCCGGCGGGCAACGCCAGCAACACCTCCGCCGGAAGTCGAGGGTCTACCGCCGTGGCCAGCACTCCCAGTTGGACCTTGCCTCCCAGGGGGCCGCATTCAATCAGCGTGCGCAGCTGAACGTCGGTGAGATTCTCACGCGGTAGCAACACGAGCGGGCCGCTGGTGAGATCGAGACGACCGACCGGTCCGAGTTCGTACAGTCGGGTCGGGTCTTGGGCCGTGGCGGTGCGGCTGGGTGCGTCGACCATGCGCCAGCGATCGGAATGCAGGGCGACCACGCATTCCGGCAGATGGGGGAGAATGGCGGAGAAGCTCAACGGCTCGTCGGCAGTGGTGGCGGGGAGCGGACGAAACTTGAGAGACACGACCCGCGTCACGACCTGCTTCGACGCGAGTGCTGCGGCGTTCGTCTCGGGCGCTGGCGGTGGTGGAGGCACGGCGGGATCGGGCTTCTCCGTGTTGTCGGGGAACGGCAGGACGAACCCGCGGCGGTCGGCAGCGGGGATCAGCCGCACAGGTTTCCCGTCCATCAACCCTTCGACTTGATCCAGCGACACGCCTTCCAAGGGGAGGCGCAGCGGGGTGCGGGACTGCTCGCCGAAGACGGCAACCTCGTAGGTGGCGGTGATTCGCGGCGGTCCCGAGGCATCGGCCTGCACGTCATAACGGCTGGACTTCAGGAGCCACGGCGGACCGGCCTGACTCGCGCGCCAGGCGTCCCACTGAGGCCGATACGCGGCATCGAAGCAGACGACCGTGTCTGCACCGTCGGCTTCACCGTCTCGGGTTTCGAAGTAGACCAACTCGGGTCGAGTCGCGGTCTCCTGCCCGTGTCCTGCCGAACTCCACACGACACCTCCGGCGACCGCCAGCCACCCGGTCACGACAGCGGCCCGCCCCAGTGCGGACGGCCGCTGCATGGGCGGATCGGCCAGCCAGTCGCGACCGATGGCGAACCGACGAGGAATAATGATCGCCAGCAAGCTGCCCAGAAACGCTCCGCCCGCGATCGGGGCGTAGGGTTCCTCGACGAAGACCGCCGTCACCAGACAGGCCCCTCCCAGATAGATCCAGCCCCGCCGAAACCAGAAGAATCGCGCCCGTCTGAACCCGATGCCGGAGACCAGCATCCCCAGCAGACCGCACCACGCCAGGCTGTGAGAGGCGTCCCGGTTCCAGGTCTTCATCGACAGACGTTCGGGAATCCGGGGTGCCACGAACCAGATGTCATGGGAGCGCGGAGTCGTCCCCGCGCGCGGGGTGCCGTTCATCAGCGACATCCAGTCCGCTTTTGCCAGCGGATTGAACGGCCT
>JAYTFV010000392.1:0-8600 GCA_043734065.1 Planctomycetota bacterium | reverse complement strand
AGGACATCCCGGTCATCCCCTGCAACGGTCGCCGCAACATCCCCGATGGTGAGGTGTTCACGGCCCCGGTTCGCACGAGTTGCAATGGGGTCATCAGCTACAACACCGGCTCGCTGTACCAGGGGACCGTCTTCGAGGGGATCAAGTTCGAACTCCAGGACGGCCAGATCATCCACGCCGAATGCCGAGGTGAAACCGCGAGGCTCAATCAGATTCTCGACTCGGACGAAGGAGCCCGCTACATCGGCGAGTGGTCGCTGGGCTGTAACAACCGCGTCAAGAAGCCGATGCTCGACACGCTGTTTGACGAAAAGATCGGCGGGTCGCTGCACTTCACCCCCGGCCAAGCCTACGAAACCGCCGACAACGGAAACCGCAGCCGAGTGCATTGGGATCTGGTGCTGATCCAGACGCCGGAGTACGGCGGGGGGGAGATCTACTTTGATGGGAAGCTGGTCAGGCAGGACGGGCGATTCATTCCGGAGGCGCTGCTGCCGCTGAATGAGGGATTGTGAAGTCGGATGGGCCCATTGGCCCGTCCTTCAGCTCGGCAGCGAGCGTTGGACATAAGTCCAACGTGTTGTGCGACGCTGTTCTGCCGGGTCGCGTCGCCCTGGCACGGGGGACTTACGTCCCCCGCTCGCTGCGGGTGAGCGATCGCGGGTGTTCAAGAACCGGCAACGCGTTCCAGCAACGGCTCAAGGCGACCTGCGGCCTCGAAGAGCTTGGTGGTAGTGTCGGCCTCATCCGTGCCCCAGGCGTAGACGCTGCACACGGGGTGGCCGCGTTCGATGAGGGTGCCGAACTCGGGGATGTCGGCGATGGTCGGGGCGGACTCCCAGTGGACGGGGTCGGGGAGCGGGATGTGCGACCGCAGCAGATACGGGGCGTAGAGGATCGCTCGACCGAGGCGTTCGTCCTCAGCCATCACCGGCGGAGCGGCGAACTCGCGGGCGAAGGCGGCGGCGTATGGGTCGTAGCAGGCGATGTGATCGGCCAGCAGCGACAGCCCGCAGGCGAGTTCCAGCACCTCGACCGAGCCGGTGAGCCGGGGGTTCACCTCCAACAGCCACGGCTGTCCGGCCTCATCGACGATGAAGTCGATCCCGTACAGTCCGGTCAGCCCGAACTTCCACTTGAGGATGTTCCCCCACCGCCGGACCAGGAACTCAGCCTCCACCGGCAGAAACACCGGACCGATATTCCCGCACCAAGCGAACGGCCGGGCATGCAGCTCCGGGCACCCGACCAACTGCCGCGTGAGGCCGATGAACCGCACGTCACCCAGCTCGGTCTCGGCCAGGAACAGCGCCGAGTAGACAGGCCCGCTGACCCGCTGCTGGAAGTAGTGCTGGCTGTGGAGGGGGAGGTCTGGTGCCACTTCGTCCCAGACGGAGATGCCGCGTCCGCCCGCGCTGGCGAGCGGCTTGACGACCCAGGTGCTATCGCGCGGCGGCGGGTCGCTGGCCAGTCGCACGGGGAGGACACGCTGCTTGACCTCGGCGAGTCCCGCTGCCAAGTGTTGCGGGTGACGGACGCGCTGGATGGCCTCGCCACTGGCTCCCCAGAGGGTGCGGTCGGCCTCCAACATGCGGAGTAGCTTCGGGTGATTCTCCATCCCGCCCGCGTAGAGGATCGGGAGGTCAGGTTGGGATTGAATCGCCGAGAGGAACGAAGTCGAGGCGACTGACAATGAATCAACGGGATGGACCTCAGCAATAGCCTGCAGATCCGCATCCGCAAACTGATCGACACAGACCGGCTCGTAACCGGCTCGCCAGGCGCTAAACGCAGCCGCGCGGGTACTCGCCCCGAGGATCAAGACCTTCGGTCGAGGGAGCGGGGGCGGTTCGTCGCGGAGCAGGTCGATCATCCGCTTAATGTAGTGCTTGCGAGGGGGCGGCTCCCAGTGAGGGTGGGCGATCAGCGATGAACGGGCGGGGAGTGGTTCCTGTGCGAAACTCACGACTCGGGGCGTCGTGCCACATTGCATCATTTTTCGGTGATGGTTGCTCCCCGTGGGCATCGGCATCAGAATGGCTGAGTGGCGTTGGCGTTGGGGGCCTCTCGGTTCGAGGGGCTCGCGCTGTCGCTGTGCTGACTCCCTCCATTGCCAGGTTCATGACTTCACCCGCCACCAGTTCGATTTCACCCGAGGCACTGCCTCGGCTGGGGGCGAGCATTGACTACGGCAAGTTCCTCGATTGCGTTCACTGCGGGCTGTGTACGTCGGCCTGCCCCACCTACCTGGAGACCGGGAACGAGAACGACAGTCCGCGCGGACGCATCTACCTGATGCGGGCCGTCACCGATGGCCGCATCGAGATGTCGCCGACCGTCGAGCGGCACCTCGAACTCTGTCTCGACTGTCGCAGTTGCGAAACGGCCTGTCCGTCCGGAGTGCAGTACGGGCGGCTGATCGAGCCGTTCCGGGTCGAGATGCAGCAGCGGGCAGCGGTGAAGAATCCGCCGGGCTGGTTCCAGCGGATCGTGCTGTACGGTCTGTTCCCGTATCCGAAGCGTCTGGCGTGGGCCTTACTTCCCGCGCGGATCATGCAGAAGCTGGGGCTGGATCGATTCATGGAGGCGACGGGGTTGATTCGGTTGCTGCCGGAGAAGCTCAGGCGGATGCAGCGACTCTTGCCGACGCTCAAGCCGCCGCTGCCGAAGCTGCCGACGATTCTCCCCGCGATCGGACCCCGGCGGGCTCGGGTGGCGCTGTTCACGGGCTGTGTCGCGGAGGCGCTGTTCGATCATGTGAACTGGGCCACCGCGCGGGTCTTGCAACTCAACGGCTGCGAGGTGATCGTCCCGCCAAGCCAGGTCTGCTGCGGAGCGATTCACTACCACAGCGGGGCGAGTCAACCGGCCCTGCATCTGGCCGAAAGGAACATCGAGTCTTTCGAGCCGGACGATGTCGACGCGATCATCATCAACGTGGCCGGGTGCGGGACGATGCTCAAGGACTACGGCCACATCGCGGAGGAGTTGCAGCCGCACGACAAGTCGCTGCACCAACGCTTCTCGCATTTCGCTCACAAGGTGAAAGACCTGTCCGAGTTCCTGGCGACCTTGGGTCCGATCCCACCAACCCACGCGGTCCCGATGAAGGTGGCCTACCACGATGCGTGCCACCTCGCCCATGCTCAGCGAGTCCGGCAACAGCCGCGCGACCTGCTGAAGCTGATCCCGGGGCTGACGGTCGTGCCGCTGGCCGAGTCGGACATCTGTTGCGGAGCAGCCGGGAGCTACAACCTGACGGAGCCGGAGATGGCTGATCGCCTGGGGAATCGCAAGGTGGCGAACATCCTGGCCAGCGGGGCCGAGGCGCTCGTCTCGGCCAACGCGGGGTGTACCCTCCAGATTCAATCGATGCTCAAAGCCGCTGGCCGCCCTCTCCCCGTGTACCATCCGGCAGAGTTGCTGCAGATGGCTTACGGAGTGGAGAGGGGAGGAGGAGAGAGGTGAGGAGGGGAAGAGGGCACCGATCTGTCGTCTCCCACAGACCTCATTCCCGCTTCCCCGTCTCTCAGTCTCCCCGTCTCTCAGTCTCCCCCACTCTCAGTCTCCCCCACTCCTTGCCTCCCCCTCTCCCGCTCTTCCTCCCCCTTCCTCCCCCTTCCTCCCCTCTCCTCCCCCCAATGATCACCCAGCAACTCGTCTTCCACGGACTCGAATCCGCCCTCTGGCTCACCGGGCTGGTGCTCGTGCTCGTGGCGGCGATCGCTTGCACCGCGATCCTGTTCCGCTATGAGCGGCAGTTGATTGCGAAGAAGCTGGGGTACATGCTGCTGGCCTTGAGGCTGAGCGTGCTGGCGGTGCTGGGGCTGATTCTCTTGGAGCCGGTGCTGGCGTGGACGCTCGATCTGGAGCGGTCGGGGCGGATCGTGGTGGCGGTCGATGTTTCGCAGAGCATGGAGACCAAGGACGAGCAGGCCAGCGAGGCCGAGAAGCTGCGCACCGCGCAGGCCCTGGGACTGTTGGGAGCCGAAGTGCCGGTCGAGGAATGGTGTAAGGCGTACGACGCGAAGAAGCAGCCGGAGTGGGCCTCGGTGGCTGAGGAGTCGAACCCGGAGCGGTTGCAGGCTCTGATTGATTCTCGCCGCGAAACGGCGCTGGGGGCGATGGCCGAGGTCGACAAGCTGACGCGGGTCGAGATCGCTCGACGCCTGCTCAAGACTGGGGCATCGCCGCTGCTGAAAGAGTTGTCGCAGCTCGGGCAGGTGGAGGTATGCCTGTTCGCGGGTGAGGCGTCACTGCTGGATATGGAATCGCTCGAACGCCCGCTGGAACAGCCCGGCGACACGATGAAGTGGAACAAGACCGACCTGATGCAGGTCATGTCCGCAGCTCCCGCCGAGCGCGAGGGTCTCAAGCTGGCAGGGGTGGTGCTGCTCAGCGACGGGCGCGACAATGCCCATCCGAGCGACGCCGACTACATCAAGCGGTTCGCGGGCGGGGCTCCGATTTACCCCGTACTCGTGGGGTCGGAGCGGCGACCGAAGGACCTATCGATCGCCAACGTGGACTACCCGCCGACGGTGTTTCAGAACGACAAGCCGGTCCTCAAGACGACGATCCGCACCTCGGGCTTCGATGGCCAGGAGGTCGTCGTGTTCCTCGACAAGCTCGACGCCGACGGCCTGCCGGTCGGCGAACCGATCCGCAAGACGATCATCGCCAAAGACCCCGGCCAAGAGCTCCAGTTCGACCTGACAGCCGATAAAGAAGGCCGCCAACGGTATCGCGTCCGCACCGACGAACTCCCCGAGGAGACGCGTGGCGACAACAACACGCGCGAGTTCGCGATGCAAGTCGTCGACGACCGGTCCGATGTGTTGCTGATCGAAGGGGAAGGCCGCTGGGAGTTCCGCTACCTGCACGCGGCGCTATCGCGAGACGAGCACGTGAAGATCGACGCAGTCGTCTTTAACCAGCCCTACATGGGAGTCCTGCCCGACACATTCTTCCCGCGCGAGCTGTCGATGAAGGGACTCAACCCGCAGTCCAAGTCGACGCCGTTCGAGGGTTACGATCTCGTGGTGGTCGGCGATGTTTCCCCGCGCGACATGCCGAATGAGATGTGGGTGCAACTCGATCGCTACGTCCGCGAAGAGGGCGGCACGCTCATCCTCTCTGCGGGCAAGAACTACTTCCCGCTGGCCTACAACAGCCCGATCATCGAGGGACTGCTCCCGATCACGAAGCTCCGCCAGCAGCAGCTCACCGATGCCTCGCAGCGTCGCCGCCCGCAGGACCGAGGCTTCCGGTTGGCGCTGACTCCGGACGGGGAGCGGCAGACGATGCTGCAATTCAGCACCGATCCGATCGAGAACAAGAAGATCTGGAACGAACTGCCGGGGCACCCGTGGGCGATCCTGGGCGAGGCCAAGCCGGGGGCCAGCGTCTGGACTACGGTGAAGAGCGAGAAGGCCGACCCGGGACTGGATTGGGAGCGGCAGAACGCCGTCTTCGTGCAGCAGTTCCTGGGCACGGGACAGGTCGTGTGGCTGGGGATCGACAGCACGTGGCGATTCCGATTCCGCGTCGGCGATACCTATCATCATCGGTTCTGGGGCCAGATCAGCCGCTGGGCGTCCGAGTTCAAGGCCAGTGCCGGGAATGAGTTTGTCCGCCTCGGCCTGGAGAAGCCCGTGATCGCTGAGGGCGATGATGGCGTCATCGTTGCCCGCTGGGATCCCCGCTTCCTGGAGCGGTTCCCCAACCTCAAGGCGCGGGCGGTCCTCAAGCTCGGAGGGGCCGACAGCAAGCATCCCGAGATCTCGGTCGACCTCCATCCCGACCCCGATCGACCGCTGATCCAAACGGGTCGCGCCACGTCGCTGCACGCGGGGGAATACTCCGTCAAACTGATCGTCACCGGCGGCGACATCGGCCCGACTCCGATCACAGCCGATCTCTCGGTGATCGAAAAGCTCTCCCCCGAACTGGCCGATGTCAGCGCCAACCGCCCGCTGCTGGAGCAGGTCGCGGCGACGACCGGCGGCAAGTTCTACCTCATCAACCAAGCCAAGACCGTGACGGAGAAATTCCAGCAGGTGAAAGAGAAACACTCCCAGCGAAACGAAATCCCGCTGTGGAACCACTGGTTGATTTTCCTGGTCTTCTGCGGGCTGCTGATGACCGAGTGGGTGCTGCGGAAGATGAACGGCTTGCCGTAGTGGTGTGGGACGGGCCCATTGGCCCGTCCGTCCCAACCGCAAGCGAATCGCTGCCTCATTGCGGTCGATTGACTCGCAACAACTCGCCCGACAATCGTGGATGCGATTCTAACGCGGCATGAATCCGTACTGCCTGACCAACGAAATTTGGATCAAAAGTACAAATGACGATGCCCGCGTGATCGGGCTGCAATTGATGCAGACGAATAAAGTGTTTGCGATTCAGAGTCAGCACCGCACGTCCCAAGCTCACCGCAAACGCCAACACGAGGTCGTCTTCAATCGCTTGATCCGCTTTGCCAGCTTCGAGGACAGTCAGCACATCGTGTCCGAAACGACGCAACTCCTCGACCACAGGCTGTGGAAAATTCTCGTTGGAGTAGAATAGTGCCACAGCCTACGCATCCTCATTGTCGCGAATCTGTTGCTCGATTTCCAAGCGGTGCGCCCGCACATAGGCCCAAGCCTGGACGAGGTCTTCCGCCCTCAAGGTCGGATAGCTTCGCAAGAGATCGGCTTCGCTCGTTCCCAGTCGCCGGGCCTGCTCCAGCACCCATACGGGAATCCGCGTGCGGACAATACACAGTTCTCCGCCACACACACCGGTCCGACTTTCGATCCCCGGAAAGGCGTCCCCCAAGTCGTGAATGACCGACTGGAGCAACTGAGCCTTTTCGGCCCGAGTCAGTCCCGCCAGCAATGATTCCGCCTGTTGCAGTGCAGTCGTCATCTCATCCTTCGTGGCAGTTTACGAATCCCCGGTATCTCACCTGCCCAGAGGTCAGCCGAGGACTTCATCTTGGGCTTTGAGGCAGGCCACTGTCAACAGGCACTCAGAGAAGTTCCGTTGTGACTTCTCCTGCTCAAGCATCCCCAGCTTGCACGACCGCCCTGCGCGCGAGACACTGGACCTGAGATTCCCCGTCCTCCGATACGGCCACTCCGATGCCTCGCGACCTTGCTCAGCGTCTCTTTCACGAACTCGAACAGCTGCCACTGATCGACCCGCACTCGCACATCAACCCGCATGCGGCGGCTTCGAAGACGCTCGCGGACATTCTGGGATATCACTACTACACGGAGCTCGCGCACTCGGCGGGGCTGCCAAAAAAGCGGATCGAAGAGCCGAGGATCTCGCCGAAGGAGAAGGTGGGTCGGCTGATCGAGAAGCTCGGCGACATTGACAACACGGTCCAACTCGGTTGGTTCCTCGACCTGGCCAAGTCCTTTTTCGGGTTCGAGGACGAACGACTGACGCTTCAGAACTGGGAGCGGCTCTACGACACCGCCGAAAAGAAAATGGCCCAGCCCGACTGGGAGGAGCAGGTGCTGAAGATCAGCAAGCTCGAGGCGGTGTTCCTGACGAATGACTTCGATGACCCGCTGACGGGGTTCGATACCAAGCGGTACGTCCCGTGCCTGCGGACGGATGACTTGGTGTTTCACTTTGATAAGCCCGCGACCCGCGAGCGGTTTGCGAAGGCGACCGGGATTATGCCGACCAGTGCTTCCGCAATTCGGGCCGGGTTGGGGAAGCTGTTCGAGCACTTCGTGGCTCATGGGGCCAAGGCGTGTGCGATCTCGCTGCCGCCGAACTTCGAGCCCTCCGCTCCTGCTGCCGGAGATGCCGAGCAATCCATCTGGGGCCTGTTGACCGAACCGAACAACCGGACTTGGGTGAGCGGCGTCTCTCGGTTCATGTTCTGGACGATCGCCGAGTTCTGTGCCGATTTCAAACTCCCGTTCGACCTGATGATCGGCGTCAATCGCCACGTCTACCCGCACGGCGTCCATCAGGGTCAGGACCTGTTCGACCAGCGGGTCTCGTTGATCCAATACAAGGAGTTGTTCAACGCCTTCCCGAGCGTGATGTTCCCGATTTCGGTCCTGGGCCAGACGAGCAACCAGGAACTCGTCAGCTATGCGTGGATCTTTCCGAACGTGGTCACCAACGGCCATTGGTGGTACTCGAACCTCCCCAGCTACATCGAACTCGACACCCGCTCGCGGCTCGAAGCAGTCCCGCGCACGAAGCAGATCGGGTACTACAGCGACATGTACAAGCTGGAGTTCGGCCTGCCGAAATTCCGCATGTACCGCCGCATCCTGGCCAAGGTGCTGGCCGAGGACTTCGTGATCGGTCGCGGGTGGCTGGAGAGCCGGGCGATTGAACTCGGGAAGACAATCCTGCGCGGGAACGTCGAGCGGATTTTTGGAGTGTGAGGAAGGGGCAAAGAATGATTCGAACAGTCAAGTTGAGGAACTACCGCTCTCTTGAGACGATCGATGTCTCATAGAGTCCAGCCTCTGTGTTTTGGCCCTAGTGCCCCGTCAATGCTTGATATTGGGGTTGATGGGGTGGGTTGAAATCGAGGAACCTTCCGTTCACAAGGAGGTTCCCATGACCAAGAAGTACAT
>JAYTFV010000391.1:0-3349 GCA_043734065.1 Planctomycetota bacterium | reverse complement strand
CAAGGGTTTGCGCAGAAATCGCCGACACTGGTCGATGGCTGCTCATGTGGCGGTTACTCTCGGTTAATTATCGATCTCGGACGGGCCAAAGGGGCCCGTCCTACGGCTACTTCCCGGCGACCACCAGCGGCAGTTCCTTCGAATCACTCTGCGGTTTGCGGGTCAGCAGTTCACTCAGCTGGAACTGGTAGTACGGGCGTTCCGCGGCGGGGGTCTTGTCGGCTCCGGCGTTGGCGACCCAGAACTTGGTCGACTTCGGTTCGAACAGGACGTTGTGCAGGTTGGACTTCATCGCGACTGGGCGGTCCATCAGAGCGATGGCGGTCTCCGCTGTGAACGTGCCATGCCCGGCTTTCACGCGGTCGACCAACATGTCGTAGCGGCCACCGGCGGAGAGCAACGAGCAATCCTTGACCGGCTTCGGCAGCAGTTCGTGCCCCACACCCGGCTTGATCACCTGCATCCGGTCCCAACTCGCCTCCATGCCGACCGCTTCGTTGGACTTGGCATCCGAGACGACAAAATAGTATTGGCACGTGCGGGGATTGTCGCGAAACACGGAGAGGACATCGTTCAACGTGTGACCTTTCTCCAGTCCCTCCCGCAGCAGGAAGGCCATCGGGACTCCCTGCCAGTGGCCCAGTCCCCGGCCTCCCATTTCGCCGATGGCCACATGCTCGGCGTTCATCCCGGTCACCGATCCGACGAACCCGGCGTACGACACATTCACGAACGGGATGCTGCCGCTCGGCTCGGCCACGATGAGGACCGCGTGCTCTTGCAGTCCCCAGTCGATGGCGTAATCGAGGACGCGACCGTGGTACAGCGTCCCGTCCTTCGTCGCTTCGTTCATGATCGCGAACCCGCTGCAATGAAACAGCTCGGGGATGAAGTTGGCCATCTTGGCCTCTTCGGGGTCGAGGCCCGACCCGGCTGCGAGGCCCGCGATCTCGTCAAAGTATTTTTGTGGGACGAACTTCGCCTGGATGGCGATGATCGACTGGATGGCGTCCTTGGGCTTGAGCGAGACTGGCCCGAACTTCACGAGCGTTTGCCCCGCCTCCAGATTCAGGATGCGGTGCATGTTGCTCGTGACCGATTCTTTCAGTAGGGCCCCATGCTGGTAGCCCATCTCATACGGCGTCCCCTTGAGGTGCAGCACCGGATACCCGTTGATCTCCTCCAACCACCCCGCGCCGCAGCGGGCAATGGTCTTCCCCTCAGTGCCGGAGATGATGTGATCTTTCGAGGAGGTGAACGCCGGTCGCTCCTCCGCCCGGAGACCGCCGACCCACACCAGACACAACAGACTCGCCAGAATCCAACGCATCGTGTTTGCTCCGAAGAGAGGATGACGCACCGAACTGCAAGGAGTTCTCGCAGCCTCGCGAGTAAGCGTACCAGAGATCTGGACGGTTCGGAATCGGGAGCTGGGTCGACGACGACAGAGAACCGACAGCGAGTGTGTGGACGACCTTCAACGGGTGAGTGAGCCGCTCAGAACCTCAGTTCCCGGCGCGGAACCCGATTGGACACCGGAATCACGCGCCGACGCAGATAAGACGCCACCTCCTCGGGCCGGGGTTCCGGATTTCTGGTGAACTCGACCACCACCCCATACGGATTCCCGCTGCGTGGACTCGGGATCGAACCCCCGACGGAAATCAGCCAGCCCGCCTCGGGATCGACGTGGAACTGGAGTCCGATGACGGCCACGCTCGAAGCCGTCGCTCCGGAAATGTAGTCGGCAATGAACGTGAGCTTGTCCGGGATCAGGGGGATTTCCGTTCCGAGCATATATCCGACCGCATGATTCGGGCCGAGATAGGCTTCCGACCCATCATAGATCCCGACGATAAATTCACCCTTGAACCCCGTTGTCTTGTGGTAGCGTCCCGTGACCCACTGGAAACTGGAAAACTGCGAGCTGCTTTGGCCCGGCATGACGCTGGCCCCGGCCAGCATGCCGACTTCGACATAAAGTGTCTGCTCGAAGTCAAACACGCGCTGCGCATTCAACAACACCGATTCGTTATTAATGCCGCCTGAGCTGTAGAAAGTCGCATTGACGACATTCATCCCGAGTTCCCAGCCTCCCCCCACCCCGAATTCGAGCGTGGTATTGGACTCGCCCGCATTGGTGAAGTTGAACTGCTCCTGAAAGAAAATTTGCTCGGGCTGCGTGAGTGCCGTCGAGGGCACATTGAACAGGCTCTGCTGTGCGCATACGGGCGCGGCAGTCCAGCTGAGCACGGTCACGAGGAGACCGGCCAACGTTGTTCGAAGGGTCCACGACACATCACACTCCATCCCAGAGTCCGCGCGGTCGAACCGGAGGACTTGGAGGAGCGTGTGATACATCCGGGAGCTGTTTCAATACCAGTGGGACTGGATGATCGGGGAACCGCAGTGGCAATATGTACCGGTCAAGAGGCCGCCCGCTGTCGAACTGCTTCGCACTTCGCCGCGAAAGCGGTGGCAGCGAATAGCCGTGGGCGCAGCGGCGTCAGCCGCCAGCCCACGGATACCTTCACCAGTGAGACTCAGCCGCGAGAGCGGCGGCAGCGCTGGCCAATGCCGAGAGCAGTACCTCCGCGATTGAATCTCTCTGTCGCCGCTGTCGCGGCTGGGGACACGATCTGACTCGCGGTCCGTGGGCTGCGCCCACGGCTACTCGCTGCCGCCGCTTTCGCGGCGAAGAACCTCTCGATCCCCAATGGGCATGTCTGGCAAGCCAGACGGCTCATATCCATTCTCTGGCTGCACCTGCTGAACGAGGACTTCGGGAGATCGAACTCACCGATCCCACATCAATTCCCAAACAGGGCCTCCCGCATCCCCGGCACCGGCTGCTGGCGGTCCTTGTCCCAATACCGGAACCCCGCACTCCAGTCCCACAAGGCCCAGCCCATCCCGTGGGCCTCAATCGCCCGCCGATACGCGCGGCAATAGTTCACCCGCGAGACATCATCTCCACCGATATACGCTCCGAACTCCCCAAAGTGGACCGGACGACCAAAGTAGACGGACCATTCGCGAGCCTCTCCCGCCAGTTCCTGCATCACGCGCGGGCTGCACGGATTCTGCTCGGTGGGCAGCGTGTTGTATTGCGTCAGCCACTCCGCCAGGTGCTTGGGCAGGCCCTTGGGAATATCCAACGGAGTCGCGGGGGGGCCGGGGAAGCGGATGCCCTTCAGGTTCTTCACTTCCGGACTCGACCAGGTCGCTCCCTGATGCGTGAACTGAAACGGATCGTAGCTGTGTACCGTGACGATTAAGTTCTGCTCGTCCTGCGGCAATTGCAGGCTGTTCAGTTCGGAGACGCGGTTCCACTGGCCGGGTCCGAGGA
>JAYTFV010000390.1:0-19550 GCA_043734065.1 Planctomycetota bacterium | reverse complement strand
GAAGAGTCCGGGGGCTGACGCCGCCCGGCTCGCCTGCTGTCGGAAGGCGTGGTGCTACATCATCCCACTCGCCAGCAGCAGCCCGATCCGGCAGGCCTTCAGGAAGCTGGGCAGGTGCAGACGCTCCTTGACCGTATGAATCGCCTCCTGGCCACAACCGAGCGTGACCGTCGGGAACCCGTGAGCGGTCATCCAGTTGGCGTCGAGTCCGCCGTTGCTGATCTTCGTGACCGGCTCCAGGCCGACAGCTGACAAAGCGGCCTTCGCCGAAGCGATAACCGGCGAGTCGTCGGGGAGCTGGAACGACTCGTACTTCATCGTGGCGGTGAACTCGACTGCCCCCTTCACGTTGGCCGTGTTCGTCGTCGACTTGGCGGCGAGGACAAAGGCTCGCTCGAACTCGCGAACGATCTTGGCTCGGAAGACCGGGTCATGGCTGCGCGCTTCGCCACGCAGGTCGAGATGATCGAGGACCACATTGGTCGCGTCACCGCCCTGCACGATGCCAATGTTGCTGGTGCCGGTCTTGCGGCCCTTGACCACCAGCCCGTGCCAGCCGTTTTCCGCCAGTGAGTGGATGGCTTTGGCGGCGATGACCGCCGCGCTGATCCCCTGCTCAGGGTGGACTCCGGCGTGACTGGCCAGTCCCTTGATGCGAATCTGCAGGTCATCGGCCCCCGTGGCCCCAATGGTCATCAGCGAGGCATCCCCACCATCCCAATTGAAGCACAGCTTCGGCCCGCCGAGCTTGGCCGCCGCGACGTGGCGGGCACCGACCAGCCCGACCTCTTCCTGCACTGGCCAGAACAGCGTCAATGGCGGATGCGGCAGCTTGTGCTGGAGCAGCAGCAGCGCGGTGTGCAGCACCACCGTCGCCCCGCCGCGATCATCGCCCCCCAAGGCCGTATCGGTTCGGCGCGACACCAGATACTCCCCGCGCACCTCCGGCTCACATCCCTGACACAGCGGCACCGTGTCGATGTGAGCCATGAGCAGGCGTCTCGGCCCCCGCAGCGTCCCCGGCAACTTGACGATCAGGTTGCCGCATTGCCCGCCATAGGAACTCTTCTTGTGAGCATCGTCAAACGCAATCGCCGACTGCGGCACCCCCGCCGCTCGCAACTCCTTCACGATGAGGTCGGCTGTCGCCTGTTCCTGGCCGCTCTTGCCGGGGATGGCGACGAGCGCGGTCAGCAGGTCGATGGCCTGGGCGTCGTCGATGTGGCTGAGCAGGTCGGCGGGGGGAGTCATGTCGGCGTTCCGGTCAGAGGTGAGGGCCAGTCCTGGCGAGCCGGGAGTGTCTCCGAACCGTGGCAGTATCGCCACTCTGATCCGACGCAGGCGAGCCGGGCCGGTCAGCCCCCGGACCGATCGCGTGTGGATGAAGAGTAACCCGACGCGTAAGCGAGGGCGTACGTCTCTCGATGTTCTGCGAGAGCTTGGCTCCAGAAGCAGCCCAAATTATTCAGCCCGATACCGGACGCTTCTTGGCGGCCCCCTCGCTGCGCTCGGCCCTCACTCACGCGTCGGGTTACTGAATCAGCGGACAGCCAAATGGTGAATGCCACCCACTCCACGTCCCCTCCGGAATCGTCCTTGGCGAACTAACCAGCGACTCTCTAGGATTCAACCTTCATCCCAGTGGCCAACAGACCTTGGAGCATTCCCATGGCTCAAACCGAATTCAAAGTCCTGCCCGATCAGGACGACCTGAAGCAGATCGGACGCGACCTGCGGTTCCATCCGAGTACGACCACCCATCCGAAGGTCATCTCCCGGGAGCAGATCGAGGGCTTCAACCGCGACGGGTATGTCCGCCCGCTGTCGATCTACTCCCCCACCGAGATCACCGCGATCCGCACCTACTTCAATGACCTCCTCGCCCAGGTGGTCGCTGCCGGGGGCGACAGCTACTCGATCAGTTCCGCCCACCTGAAGTACGGCAAGGTATGGGACATCCTCACGAACCCGAAGATCGTCGCCTGCGTCAAGGACGTGCTGGGCGAGAACGTGATCGGCTGGGGCTCGCACTTCTTCTGCAAGATGCCAGGCGATGGCAAGGCGGTGGCCTGGCACCAGGACTCCAGCTACTGGCCGCTGACGCCGACGAAGGCGGTCACCGTGTGGCTGGCGATCGACGACGCCGATCCCGAGAACGCCAACATGCGGTTCGTGCGCGGTTCGCAGCACTTTGGGCACCTGACCTACCGCGAGAGCAGCGTCGAGGACCACAACATCCTGAACCAGTCAATCGACAACGCCGAACAATATGGCGAGGTCGTCGACAACCCGTTGAAGGCCGGTCAGGCCTCGATCCACTCCGACCTCCTGCTGCACGGGTCCGAGGCCAACACCTCGACTCGCCGCCGTTGCGCCCTGACCCTCCGCTACGCCGCAGCCGATGTGCGGGCGCATCTGGGTTGGAACCAAAAGGGCGTCTGGGTCAGTGGTCAGGACGCCACCGGCCACTGGTCGAATCGCGAGCGCCCGGCTCGGGATTGAGAGCCTTCAATCTTTGAAGAGGTCGCGTCTGGATCGAGACGGATGTGTATCAGCCCGGTGGGGAGCCTTCCAGCTCAAGGGAATGTTCTGGAGGGACAAACTCTGATGGCACACGCTCAGTCGAGAAATTGACAACCGGAGCCAAACCGAGTTCTTGCTCGCGTCGTAGTTCTGCACAGAGTTCGTGCATGTCATAGTGGAATCGCTTCGCGAGTTCGTCGCGAGTGTTTCGAATCTCTTGGATGATGGTGTCAGGCATTGGGGTCTCCTTGTTCCAGCATTTCTTGGGGTGTGCAGACAACCGGTGGTTCGTAGCCTTGGGACCGGCAGACCGCCTCAATGCGGATTCGCAGCGTGGCATTGGCGATATGTGTGCAATTCCAGGTAAGCAGGTAGTTCATGCGATGGACCGCAGCGACTGCAATGTGCAACGCGTCCACTTGCGCCTTGGGCGGCAGGGGGACATCAGTCATCAGTTTTGTCGCCAATCGCTCGACTTCTTCCGTGATGTCCAGCCGTGGGAACGGCTTTAAGAACTCCAGACGACGTTTCGCGGCATCCTGGTCTCCCGCACTGGACTCCTTGATGACCGCTTGAGAGACAAAAAGATCGAACTCGTCCTGGCGGGCGGCCCACCATTCCCGCGTGACTTCCTGGTTGGCCGCCATGATGAGATCGCGGCTCGGCCAAGCCGTGAGGTAACTGGCGATTGTGGTTTCGAGATAGATCCTCGCTTTGGCGCTCATGGATTGAATTGTACCACCGCAGGGGGTCTTGTCTGCGCGACTCCATCGGAGAGATCAGAAAACAAGCCGTGAACTGCGAACGGTTCACTGACCCGCCAGCATCACTTCACCCCGAAGTTCCTCAGCACCACCCCGGCCACATCGACATCCTTCATCCCACCCGCCGGAATCCCGGACCCGCCGCTGGCCAGCAGGACGCCCGAGCGGGTGCCGTCGCGGTCGGGGTAGCCGTGGGAGCCTTTGACGAGGGTCGCGTTCAGCGGGATGGCTCGGGCGGGCATGTCGATGAACATTTCGACGGGGTCGTAGCCGGGTTTGCGGTGGATGTCGACGGTACGAGCGAAACTGGGGGCCTGGGCATCATCGAGCCACCAGTAGTAGGCGAACCACGCATTCGGCTGGGCGATCAGCACGATCTCGCCGGAGCGCTCATGATCGAGGCCGTACTTCGCACGCTCGGCACCGACGAGAACCTCTTCCACCTGCGGATCGGCCTTGAGCAAGGCGGCGACCTTGGCCACATCGGCGGGGTTCTTAACGAAGACGTGGGCCAGTTGATGGTCGACCAGCGCCCACGCCGCCGACTCGCCGGCGACGAGATATTCCAGGCCGTTCTCCTCGCGCAGCGTGAGCAGCCCCGCCGCTCTCAAGATACGGTTCGGGTACGAGACCGCATTCACCGCGTTGATGACGTACTCACTCGCGGCCAGCCACAACACATCCTGGATCCCAGCGGCTGCGTACCCATCAACCAGCCGACCGATGCAGGCATCCAGCTCCCCCAGCGAGGCCATCGCCTGCGGGCTGTCCGGCCCGAACTTCTGCGCCGCGTAGTCGAGGTGCGGCAGGTAGATGTAACTGAACCGGGGCTGGAACTGCTTGGCCCCCACGACCGCCGAGTCGACGATCCACGCCGTCGACTTGATGTTCGCCATCGGTCCCCAGAAGTTCATCAGCGGGAAGTGCCCGATCACATCCCGCAACTGACCATACAACTCGCTCGGCACCGTATAGCACCACAGCGATTCCGACCCGTCGGGGTTATGAATCGGGGCCGGAGTGCAGATGAAGTCGGCCTTGGCCCCCTTGCTGTGCAGCGGGAACCAGACGGCAGAGGTCAACGCCGGGTCGTACTCTTTGAGAGTCTGCCAGATTTGCGGAGCCTGGATGCACTCGTTCCAAGCGGTCCACATTTCGACCTCGGCCTTGTCGCGGTAGAAGAACCCATTGGCGATCACGCCGTGCTGCTCGGGTCCGACGCCGGTCGTCATGTTGGCTTGCACCGGGCAGGTCAGCGCCGGAAACCCCGGCGAGAGCGGGACCGTCACACCGCCACTCATCAAACTCGTGAGCCGAGGCATCGACGCCAAGTCGGCCCGCCGCAGACCGGGGATCGACAACAACACTGCGGAATGATGCATGAGAGACACCGGAGAAAGAGACATCGCACGAGCCGAACACCGCGAATGTTACCGGTTCAAAGCGAGCGACGCGAACAAGCCGTTAAGCCGCGACGCGAAGTCTTCGTAGCGGAGCGCTCCGCTCAGCGTGTAAGCGTCAGCAGAGATTCGAGCGGCAACCCGGTCGCGGCGGCCAGCGCGACGGCGGCCTGGCTCAGTTCATTCCTCGCATCGAGACTGACCCGCCGGTTTTGGATCAAGCTATTGCGGGCCTGCATCACGCGGAGGACATCAACCTCGTTGGCCTCGAACTGCTTTTCGAGTTGTTGCAACTCGTCCGGGATCGGAGTGGCGGGATCGTACTCTGCATCCGCAACCATCGCGCGGGCCCGCTCGTAACGCTCGGCGGCTGCCTTCGCTTCGAGCGTGGCCTTGGTCTGGAGTTGGTGCCAGAACTGGGTGCGCTGGTGCAGTTCCGCCTCGCGCTGGCGGACGGCGGGCTGCCCATTGTTGATGACCGGGATGTCCATCTGTCCGCGCAGTCCGTAGTACGACGACCCGTCGGCTGTGCGTTGATAATACGGGCCGATTTGGAGGTCGGGGGTGCGGTTTGCATCGGCCAGACAGAGACCGGCCCGCGCGGCATCGATATCGGCCTGTGCCGCCCTCACATCGGGGCGATTGGTCGCCAGGGACGACATCGTGAGTGTCGTCTGTTGCTCCGCGAGTGAAATCTCTGTCGCGGAGCCAAAGGCGACACTGCCGAACGCTTCATCGGCGGGCTTCCCACTCATGGCATCAAGGTCCGCATCCAGCTCCAACGCCACTCGCGGAGACCACGCCAACTGCCGACGCAGGTCCAACAGCGCCGTCTGGTAGTTCGCCTCCGCCAGCTTCGTCTGCTGCCGCGTCGTCCGGTCATCGAGCCGCACCAGTGACACGTCCGCCGCGCTCGCGTCCCCGGCCTCGAAGCGACGCTCTAAAATATGCAACAACTGTGCGTTGTTCTCCGCAGTCGTGCGGGCCAGGTCGAGCAGCCCCTTCTGGTAAAGCGCGATGAAGTACAGCCGCTCAGTCTGGGCCACGGTCTGCAATTGGGCCTGCAGCAGATTCCAGCGCACGCTGTTGAGTTGCGAGGCAGCGACATGTTCGCGGTGGTCCTGCTGATGCGCGAGCTGGACCTGCTGCATGAGCAGGACGTAATGATTGGTCGTATGCGAGGTGGGGCTGGTCAAGTTTTGAAACGGAGTGACCTGAATCTGGAGCGTAGGATTAAAGGGATAGGTCTGAGCCACCCCTTGAGCCGCCAGGCTGACCGCTTCGGCCTCGCGCTGAGTGAGTAGATCGGGGTTGGCGGCGAGCGAGGTCTCGACGGCCTGGAAGATCGACAGTCGCAGCGGGGCGGGAGCGGACGTTTCCGTGGCGACCACCTGCACAATGGGGTCGAGGTCTGCCTCACGGGAAGCCTGGCTGGAAAATTCCGTATCGTGGACATCCGCTGGCAGAGCTGCAATGTCTGAAGGGGAGTCAGCGGGCGAATGTCGCGCCACGGCAGACGAGCGGCAGCCAGTGAGCGCCACGACGAGCACGCTCACCAGAGCGCTCGATCGAATGAAGTGAGACATGGCATCCTTGCCTGTACGGGCCGAACGGCTCGAATCGATACAACCGTTACGCGCGGCACCAACGTCCGTGTTGGCACGCCGGGTAGAATCGATCCGAGTCTCTGAAGACCCGTGTGCTATCGAGATCGACGGGCTGAAGGCTCGTCCTCGATTCGATCCGGAAGTTCCTTCCCACCGGTCCTGGAAAGTTCGGAACAAGACGCATGACCGGAACCCACACGGGCCGGTTCTATCGAGCATTCTGTGAGTAGCGGCTGTAGCGACGGTGCCCGTCGCTGCGTTCGCCAGAACGCGGGCTGCCTGGGTTGACGCTGCCCGCGTTCTGGTGAACGCAGCTACGGGACGGACTACTCCTCCGTGCGAGTCACCTTCCCGAACGCCAGATAGAGTGGCGGCAGCAAGAACAGATTGAGGATCGTCGAGGTCGCCAGGCCCCCCAGGATCACGATCGCCAGCGGGTACTCGATCTCGTGTCCAGGCTTATTCCCGGAGATGGCCAGCGGGAGCAGGGCCAGACCGGTGGCCAGGACGGTCATCAGGATCGGAGCCAGTCGTTCCTCGGCCCCGCGCAGCACCAGGCCGATCCCGAACGGTTCGCCTTCCACCTCTTGCAGATGCCGGTAGTGGCTAACCAGCATGATGCCGTTGCGAGCGGCGATCCCCAGCACCGTGACGAACCCGACCAGCGAACCCATCGACAGTGCCCCGCCCGTCAACCACGCGGCCACCACGCCGCCGATGAGCGCAAACGGAATCGTCAGGCACACCATCGCCGTCAGCCGCACCGAATTAAAGTCGATGTACAGGATCAACAAGATCCCCGCCAGAGCGACCGCTCCCAGCCCGAGCAGCCGCCGCTGCGACGCCTGCCGCACGGCGTACTCGCCGAGAAACTCCGGGTGGTACTCCCGCTCGAACGGGATCTGGCCCACTGCAGCTTCGATGTCTCGGGCCACCGACCCCAAGTCGCGTCCCTTCGCGTCGCAGGTCACGTCGATGCGTCGCGAGCCGCCCTCGCGCTTCACCTCATTCGGAGCGGGAATCATTGCGATGTCCGCCACATCCTTCAGCGGCACCTGCCCCCCGGTCGGCGTGTCGATCCGCAGCTCCAGGAGGGCGTTCAGATCGGTGCGGGCCTGAGCGGTGCCCCATACGACGACCTCGTATTTCTTCTGCCCTTCGTAGATCTCACCCACCTTGGTCCCGCGCAGCATCGTCGTCACGGCGCGGCGCACCTGACCCGGCGTGAGGCCCAGTCGCTCCGCAGTGGCGGTCCGCAGCCGGACTTCGATCTGCGGAATGTTGACCTGCGACTCGACCACCAGGTTCGACACGCCGTCGATCTTCCCCATGACTTCGCCGACCTCTTTGGCCTTGTCTCGCAGCTTGGCGAGGTCCGGTCCGTAGATGCGGACGACGATGCTGGAACTGGCCCCGGTCAGGACTTCCTTGACCCGCTCGCGGAGGTAGGTCTGCAAGTCGCGTTTCAACCCCGGATAACCGTCGACGGCGGTCTGAATCTTGGCGACCGTTTCGGGGTAGTTCACATCCTGGTCGATGCTGATCCACAGCTCGGTGAAGTTCGGGCCGACCACTTCGTCGGCGACCTGCGCCCGCCCGATGTGGCTGCCGAAGTTGCGGACGCCGGGGATGGCGCGCAGTTCTTTGCTGGCCTGAATGGTGATGCGGTCCATGGCCTCAATCGACGTGCCGGGACGCTCGACGAAGTGCATCAGGAAGTCGGTCTCCTGGAAATTCGGCAGGAATTCCTGCCCCAGCCGATTCAGCAGCAGGAACGTCAGTCCGAACGCCACCGTGAGAAACAGGATCGCCGACTTGGGGCGAGTCACGAACACGGGCAGCAGCCCCCGGTACGGCACCTTCAGCCAGCGCGTCAGCGGCGGGTCATGACTCGCCCCCGAGGTGCCCGAGAGCATCAGCAGCGACATGGCCGGAGTCACAATCACCGCCACGATCAGCGATGCCAGAATCGCGAGGACATATCCCAAAGCCAGCGGGCGGAAGAACGAACCGGGCAGTCCCTCCAGAAAGAAAATCGGCAGGAACACCAGGATCACAATCATCGTCGCATACACCACCGCGCTGCGGACCTCGAGCGAAGCACTGAGTACTACGCGAAACGCCGACAGCGGCTGGGCCAGCGCCCGGTTCAACCGCAACCGCCGCACGATGTTCTCGACATCAATGATCGCATCGTCGACGACCTCGCCGAGGGCAATCACCAGCCCGGCGATGACCATCGTGTTGATCGACAACCCGCACAGGTACAACACAATCACCGCCGCCAGCAGCGACAACGGAATCGCGGTCAGGCTGATGACCGCGGTCCGCCAGTCAAACAGGAACGCGATCAGCACCAGCACCACCAGTCCGCATCCCAGCCACAGCGCGTGGGTCAGGTTGCCGATCGAGCGCTCGATGAACGTCGCCGGGCGAAAGATCGTGGGGTCCAGATCGACATCCTTCAGGCCCGGCTTCAGCAGTTCCAGAGCGGCTTCGACCTGCCGCGTGACATTCAGCATGTTCGCGGCGGGCTGCTTCTCGACGATCAGCAGCAGTCCGGGGACATCGTTGATGATCGCATCGCCGATGGCGGGCGGGGTGCCCATCACGACTTCGGCGATGTCTCCGATCCGCAGCGGCACGCCATCGCGATACGTGACGACGGTACTGGCCAGGTCTGCCGGCTGGCGGACCGGGGAGAGCTGGCGGACAGCGAGCCGCTGGTTCGGCGTGTCGACGAAGCCGCCACCATCCAGGACAACCGCATCGCCGGAGGCTTTCAGTAAAGCGTCGAGCGTGACCTGATGGGCCTGCAACCGGTGGGGGTCGACCAGCACCTGAAACTGACGGTCGCGCTGGCCCCAGATGGCGACGTTAGCCACGCCGGGAATGGCCATAATACGCGGACGAATCGTCCACACCGCCAGTTCGGTGAGATCCTCCTGCGATAACTTCTGCGAGGTCATCCCGATCTTCATCATCCGGCTCAGCGAGGAGAGAGGCTGGAGAATCACCGGTGGCCGCGCGACCGTGGGCAAGCGCGGGGCCTCAATGGCCAGGCGTTCCTGCACCAGTTGTCGGCAACGATAAAGATCCACACCGTCCTGCAGCAGCAACCGAATCTGCGATAGTCCCAGCACCGATTTGGAGCGCAACGTCGCTAGGCCCGGCGTCCCGATCAGCGCGTTCTCGAGTGGGAACGTCACCAGGTTCTCGACCTCTTCCGCCGACAGGCCCGGCGCTTCGGTCTGGATCTCCACATACGGCGGCGCGAACTCCGGGAACACATCCAGCGGCAGATGCGGCGTCAGTCGAATTCCGACGACGAGCAGCAACACCGATAAGGCGATGACCGCCACGCGCAAGCGCAGCGCGGTCTCCACAAGCCACTTCATATCCGGTCCGCCTTACAGGTCACTTGTGGAATTCGAATTCGAAACCCGCCAGCTCAGCGGCTCCCGCGATCACGATGACGCTCCCCACGGCCGGGCCGCGTGACAGCACGGCCCGCCCCTCGCTGACCCACGCCACCTCGACCCGCCGCCGCACGAACTTCCCCGCAGACTGCTGCTCGTACACCCACTGTCCCCCGTAGATGTCGTGAATCACAGCCGACCACGGCACGATGTTTTGCTCGGCGTTCCCGTTCAGGACGAGTTGGGCCGTGAGACGCTCACCCGGTCGGAGAGTGCCCTTCGCGTTGTCGATGGCGTAGTAGAAGTCGACGGCCGAGGCGAGCGGAGTGGCTGTCGGCGGCGTCTGGATCGGCGGAGCGAGAATCGTCTGGCCGCGATAGCGACCGTCGAGGGAGGTCAGCTCGGCGGGTTGTTGGGCGTCAATCTCTCCCAGGTCGCCGACGTAGACCGGGACTCGCGCCCAGAGCTGGCCGGTGTTCACGATCTCAAACAGCGGAGCCCCGGCGGCCACCATCTCGCCCTCACGCACCAGCGTGGTCCGCACCTGCCCGCTGAGCGGAGCATCGATCGGAAGCGGCTTCACGCTGCCCGGTTCAGCCGAGTCGAGATCGATGCTGTCCACCTGCTTCTTGCGGGCTTCTGCAGCGGACTGGGTTTTCTGGATGAGGTTCAACTGGGCTTTCGCATCGTCGACGGCACGAGCGGTGCCGACCTTGTCCTTGAGAAGCTGCTCCGCGCGGGCCAGTGCGATCTGGGCGGCTTCGACCTGCACGCGGGCTTGCTCGATTTGGCCCTGGGCATCAATCCGAGACTGGGCCACCGCGTTCCGGGCCTCCGCAAACCGGATGCGCTCCGCCGGGGTCAGGACCGCCCGCTCCGCCGACAACAGCGGCAGCAGTTCGAGTAGCGGTTGTTGAGCCGTCACGGCCAATCCCGTGTGGGGGAAGTCTTTACCGCTCGGGACTTTCACGGTCCCCATAATCGGTGCGGACACGATGACCAGCGCCCCGCCCGGCAGCATCAACTCCGCCCCATACGCCCGCATGCGACGCATCTCCCGCTGCTCAATCGCCGCCGTTTCGATGCCCAGACGTTTCACCGCCTCGGGGGTCAACTCGAGCGTATTGAGGTTGGATTCGGAGATGAACGCCCCGAACTTGGCAGGCGGCGTGGCGGCGACCTTGGTCGGTGCTGCTGCCTTCTGGTCGCATCCACCAAGGAGCGCCACCCACATTGCCATCCCGATCACCGGGGATCTGCATCTCATACCGCCGCCTCCGGTCCAGAACTCGCACCCGTCCAAGTCACGACGGATTCTGACGAGCAGCCCCAGTGTCCACAATAGGGGGAGGAGTATCTGTAGCCACGTTCGCCAGAACGTGGGCGATCATCGAACAACGCCCGCCCACGTTCTGGCGAACGTGGCTACGATGGAGTCAACCCGCGACCAGTTTCCCCTGCATCGTCGCCAGTTCCATGATCCGGTGTTCGGTGAACTCCCCGCGTTGCAATTCCCCGGTCAAGCGGCCTTCGCAAAGAACTAAGATTCGATCGCATAAGGTAATCAACTCCGGCAGTTCGCTGCTCGTCACGATCACGCCCAGCCCGTCCCGTGCGAGCGTGTCGATCACCCGGTACAGCTCGGCCTTGGCTCCGACATCGACGCCGCGTGTCGGGTCATCCAGCAGCAACACATCCGGGGTCGTCTTCAGCCACCGGCCGATGATGCACTTCTGCTGATTGCCCCCGGAGAGGGTCGTAATCATCGTCTCGGTACTGGCGGTCTTCACGCTCAGCGTCGCGATGGTGTCGGCGGCGGCGGCGCGTTCGGCGGTGGAACTGATGACGCCGAGTGAGGTCGATTCGTCGAGCGTGCAGAGGGTGATGTTCTCGCGGACGGTCATCTGCGAGAAGATGCCAACCCGCTTGCGGTCCTCGGTCACCATCGCGATTCCGGCCTCGACCGCTTGCGAGGGGTGCGTGAACCGGACCTCTTTCCCCTTCAGCAGGATCGTCCCCTGCGGCGGCACCGCGGACGCACCGAACAGGCACTCCAACAGTTCCGTTCGCCCGGCCCCCATCAACCCCGCGATGCCGAGTACCTCGCCGCGTTTCAGCGTGAGCGAGATGTTCTCCAACCGCCACTGCCGGGCATGTCCGTACCTCGGCAGCGACAGCGACCGCACCTCCAGCACCGTCTCGCCCGGCGTGCGATTGGCCGACAGATGCGTGTTCTCAATCTCGCGCCCGACCATCAGATGCGTGATCTCGCGCGGCGAGGTGGCCGTCCGATCGAGCGTCTTCACCACCTGCCCATCGCGCATCACCGTGATCCGGTCCGAGAGCCGGAACACCTCTTCCATCTTGTGCGAGATGTACAGAATCGTGACCCCGCCCGCCCGCAACTTCTGAATCACCCGGAACAGCCGCTCGACCTCCGTCTCGGTCAGGGCACTGGTCGGCTCGTCCATGATGAGGATCTCGGCCTTCCGCGACAGGGCCTTCGCGATCTCGACCAACTGTTGATCGCCGACGCGCAGTTCGCGGACCAGTTGGCTCGGAGAGATGTGCGAGTCGAGCTGTTGAAACAGCCCCGCCGCCTCGACCTCCATCTGTCGATCGTTGAGCAGCCCCCAGCCGCTGGTCAGCTCGCGCCCCAGGAAGATGTTGGCCGCGACCGTTAGCTCTTCGACCAGGTTCAACTCCTGGTGAATGATGCTCACCCCGCGCTCTTCGGCGTCGCGCGTGCCGCTGAAATTCACGACCGCCCCGTTGAGCAGAATCTGTCCCTCGTAGTCGGCATAGACCCCCGACAGGATCTTCATCAACGTACTCTTGCCCGCCCCGTTCTCGCCGCAGATCGAGTGGAACTCCCCGCGACGGACATCGAACGACACGTCCTTCAAAGCCACCACGCCCGGAAACCGCTTGGTGACCTGCCGGATTTCAATCAGGGGAGGTTCAGTCATGGCCGGTGAGGACTTCTGCGAGGGGGCTCGCGGGGTGGCCCATGTTGCCGCTTTGGGCGACCGGGGCGGCGCAGTCGAAGGAGGTTCATGCATCGAAAGGTTTATCACGACGAACCTCTTGTGCCAAGGCACACGGGTCGGCTCGCCCTACAATCCCTCTGATTCCTGCGTCACCCAGACATCCAGAGGGATGTCTGGGCCACCCTGCCTTTGTCATCACATCGTAAAAGTGAAAATGTAAATGCGTCTCGTCTGCTGTGAGGCTCCAATCCAACCGTGAATTCTGCCAGTCAGAATGTCCGGCTTGTAAAACTGGAGCGAGGCAAAAGTCTCACGAGTGACCCACCAATCACGAGGCCGTGCTGGTGCATCATACTCTGCCGTTGCCCCGAGTGGCGTAAGAATCTGTGTCCACTGTGAAACATCTTGTGGTGCGACCTCCAGGCAATAAAACGCCCGAAAATCTGACGGACCTAAAACACCGTCTCCGGTCTGCTCCTCTACGAAGAAAGCATCAAGAATGGCAGTCGGCGGCGCTTTGTGCTTGGTGATGATAGCCGAAACGCGAGCGACTCGATCTGTGCTGCTGCCTGTCACCTCGTGAACCGAACTCTGGGGCGCGCGACTCTTGCTGCACGCCGTAAGAGCAAGCAGGCAAACGATGGTGGCGAATCTGAACATCGCGTAGTGGTCTAACACGAAGGCTCAGCCGCCGAGACCGCTTCGATTGACCTTGAATCCGGAGAAACCGCAATGGCAGACTCGGTCGGCTGCAGCGCCTGATTCGGGAGGGGCTGACGCGCAACACCGAGCACGAAATTGAGGCCACGCTCTTTTTCACGTCTTTTGATGTCCAGGAAAATGGCGTGCAAATCGTAATTGAAGCGGGCCGCATGCGCGTCGCGCACTCTCCGTACTTCGTCCACAATCGGATCGTTCATGGCATCGACTCCAACAGTTCTTCGGGGGTGCAAATAATCGGGGCCTTGAGTCCTCTGGCGATGCAAACCCCCTCAATCACGGGTCGCATCGTGGCGTTGGCGAGGTGCCGACAATTCCACGTCAACAAGTAGGGTATCGAATTCGTGGCTACGATCGCAATATGCAGTGCGTCGTCGGCCGCTTTTGCTGGCAATGCTCCCGCACGCAGCAGTTCTTCCGCCAGTTCGAAAGCGTCCGTTGTTGTCTCGATCACCAACATGGGCTGTAAAACGAGAAGCCGCTCATGGGCAGCCTGAGTCTCTCCCGCTCCTGCTTCGTCAAGAACAAGTTCCGAAACGCACAGCTCGTAGTGGTTCCGGCGAGTGTCCCACCAGTCGTGAGTCACCTGTTGATGCCCGGCGATCACCACATCACGGCTCGGCCGCGCCGTGAGGTAGCTCACGAAGGTCGTCTCGATGTAGATTCGAACTGCCATGAATGCTTGTGCTTTGGCTCGACCGAAAGGACAGGGTGGCCCAGACACTGCTTTGAGTGTCTGGGTTGTGCCACAACAAGAGGTTATGGCGGACAGGCTCGCCGTTCAATCCCTCTTGTGCCTGCGTCACCCAGACAGCCAGAGCGATGTTTGGGCCACCCCGCTGCAATCTCACTGAGGCATCCTGTCCGTCCTCTCTGCGCCCTCTGCGTCTTTGCGTGACATCCTCTCCCCCGGCTTCCTGCCAGGATAATCTCACGCAGAGACGCAGAGACCGCTGAGGATGTGAGGTCAAGCCATTCGGGCAGGTTTCGACATCCTCGTCGAGTCGTCTATGATCCCGCCACTGCTCGCGTCGGTGACACGGTTGGAATCGCGCGAAGCAGTCCATGGAAGGTAACACCAATGGCGGCAGATTCAGATTCGACCTCCTCCACTTCGACCACAGAGGGCGGGAGTACACAACCGACTCGCTGGTCGCGAATCGGCCGCTGGGCCACGTGGGGCATCTGGGGCGCGATCGCGCTGTTTGCGATCAGCCAGCCGTTTCTGTGGGCGTGGGATTCCCCTTTCGGGAAATCGATGCCGAACATGATCGCGGATTCGATGTTAATCGTCGGGATTCTGCTCGCGCTGCTGTGGGTCGCCACGTTCTCTTCGTGGGGGGGAGTCGCCAAGGCCGCTGTGCTCGTTCCGGCCTTGGCGCTGATTGGCGTGTTCATCGCCTCGATCCGGAACATCGACCTCAATGGGGACATCGGAATCACCTTCGAGTTCAAATGGCAACCGACGCAAGCCGAACGCATCGCCGCTCACCAGGCCCAGCTGGCTGCCCTCGCTGCGGCATCTCCCGTGATGGAGGTGCCCGCTGTCACTCCCGAGGACATGCCCGCCTACCGAGGGATGAACCGCGACGGCGTGGTGATTGGACCCGAGATTCGCACCGCATGGGACACCGCTCCGAAGCCGCTCTGGCAGCAGCCCTGCGGAGACGGATATGGCTCAATGGTGATCGTCGGTGATCGGCTGCTGACTATCGAACAGCGAGACAACAACGAGTGCGTCCTCTGCTACCAAGCGAGTACGGGTCGCGAGTTGTGGAAGTACGAACATGTCGCCCGGTTCTGGGAAGGGATGGGCGGGGCCGGTCCGCGATCGACGCCGACCATCGATGGCGATCTGGTCTTCGCTCAGGGGGCGATGGGCGATCTCGCCTGCCTCGAATTGGCGACGGGCCAGCCGCTCTGGTCGAAGAATCTGCTGAAGCTGTTTCATCTGCCCAATGCGACATGGGGGATGACCAGTTCTCCGCTAGTGATCGGGGAGCATGTGATCGCCAATGCCGGAGGTCGCCGAGGTGACGGGCTGGTCGCGCTCGACCGCTCTTCCGGGGATGTGGTCTGGGAAGGGGCAGGACTCCGTCTGCCGTTGACCGACACCGCCGACGAGCCGGCCACGCCAGATGTTCCCGCCGCCGAAGAACCGGGGCACGCCAAAATCGCCGAGTCGGACCAGAACCGTCCCGGCTATGCCTCGCCCACGCTGGTCACGATTCATGGGGTGAAGCAGATCCTGAACTTCGATGGCACCGGAGTTCGCGGCTGTGACGTGGAGACCGGGAAGTCCCTGTGGTTCTTCCATCACGAGAACGGTCCCGCTGTGAATGCCGGTCAGCCGCTTCTGTTCGAGGATGGTCGCGTGTTCATTTCGTGCAGTTATACGGTCGGCTGTGCGATGGTCCAGGTCACTCATGAGGGGCAGAAATGGAAGGTGAAGCCACTGTGGGCCAACAAGAACATGCGCTGCAAGTTCACCAGCCCGGTGCTGTATGACGGAGCGATCTACGGGCTGGACGAGGGGTACTTGACCTGCCTCGATCCGCAGACCGGGGACCGACTCTGGAAACGCAGCCGCGAAGGAGCCTACCAGCATGGGCAACTGTTGCTGACGAACAGAATCATTGTCGCTCTGAGCGAAGATGGCCGTTGCGTCTTCGTGAAGCCCAACCGGGAGAAGCTGGAGGAACTCGGGCAATTCGCCGCCCTGTCGAACGCCTACAAGACTTGGAACCCGCCCGCTCTTGTGCGCGGAAAATTGTATGTCCGCAACCACCACGATATGGCGTGCTATGACTTGCGGTAATGTAGCACGACGCTCCGCGTCGTGAGTCACGACGCGGAGCGTCGTGCTACGATGGCGGCACATACCCCGGCGGCGGGGTCACGACCTCGAAGTCTGACCCCTTGACCTTTCGCAGCTCCTCGTGCAGCACCGGGATTCGCTCATCTGGAGCGACCGACACGGCCCAGTCGATGCCGTTGTCGGCGTTGAGCATGCCGTAGCGTTTGAGGGCCTCCAGGATCGTCCTGACCTCGGGTGTACACTTCGATGTGTCGAAGTCGTTGCGCAGGCGGAACCGCTCGCCCATCCGTGGCAAGTTTTCGTCCGTCTTCTGGCTGGCGAAGTGCGTCGCCGGGTAGACATACGCTCGCCGCGTATTCGTGAATGTGGCCCGCAAGGCGTGCTCGATTTTACCCCTCTTCAGTTCGTCATACCGCACGATCGCCGGAAAGATCGGCAGCCCAGCTGCGTCGGAACTCGTCCAGCCATCGGGCCGCAGCTTATTCGAGGAGAGGTCAAAGACCGACGCCTGCTCGGCCTTCCAACCGGTGTCGGTCTTCGTGAGTCGGTAGAACTCATACAGCTTGCGATTGACCGGATCGACGACGATCCCATGTCGGTCGGAGTCGAGGTTCGGCTTCCCGCGCTGGACATCGTCCAGCGTGAGTTTCTCGGTGGCTGGATCGCGCTGGAAGTTCGCGGGCCAGCCTTCGATCACCGCGTTGTCGGGCACCGGATACGGCCCCTTGTCCGACTCTTCGGAATAAGCATCCAGCTTCACATCGACCATCTTCTGATTCGGTGGCACCAGTATGAAACTCATATCCGGGTTGTACCGCAGCGGCTTGTCCCCCCCGATGGCGGCGATCATCGCCTTCGAGTTCGGGTGCAGCGGCCACTGATCCACCGCAGTGTTCCAGGGGTTGTCCGCCGGGAAGAAATTCAGGGCAGCGAGAATCTCGTCCGCCTCGGGCGTGTTGAACATTGTAGCACGACGCTCCGCGTCGTGACGATCGACGCGGAGCGTCGAACCACGATCAATGGGCAACTGGGCCATGACGACCGCTGAGATCAACAGCAAAAGGAAGACGTATAGAATTCGCATCAGCAAGGTCCTTGGGGGATTGTGGTACGACGCTCCGCGTCGTGCTACATTGGCGTCGTGCGACATTAAAGCCTCCAATAGAGATAATCTGTCTTGGGCAAGCGGGCCTTCGGGCCGTTTTCGGCAATGTAGCGTTGCAGGTACTCGAACTGGTCCACACTGCGCACGAGATGGTCAAAGGGTTCGCTTTGCCAAAACGTCCCCTTGCGGCCAATCTTCTGGTTGATCTGGCAAGCCATATAGTGCAGCCAGCTTTCGGCTTGGCTGCGACAAGTTGTTGGGGCGTGAAACTGCACCAGCAGATGCACATGATTGGGCATCACGACGAAGCAATCCAAGTCGTAGCGATTCCCATCGAAGTGCTTCAGTGACTTCGCGACGATCTCCGCCAGATCGCGTTGTCGTAATAAGCAGTCGCCGTGGCAGTTGTCCAGATGCCCATGCCAGCAACTCTGACGATACTTGAGAAACGTCTTCTGAAACGCGGTGGGCAAGCTGTCCCACGCCGGGATGGGATCATTCGTTCGAAGATCAAACCCATTGCGTTGAAGCCAGTCACGCTGTTCGCGGTCCCAGCGAAGCAACACTTCGGCGGGCAGCGAATCGGCTGTGCGAAACGTCAGAAACACGGCCACATCCGGCTGGAACCAATGGGGCAGATTCCTTCGACTCGCATCGATCCCCGCAGTCTTGTCGAACAGGCCAAACTCGATGGGGTTGTCCATGATGGCGTTCGTGGTTTTGAGGAATGAATTTGGTGAACATTGTGGTACGACGCTCCGCGTCGTAAGTCACGACGCGGAGCGTCGTGCTACATTGGGGAGCGTCGTGCGACATACAACTCACTCCCCATCTTCATCAGAAAGAGCGTGTCATGTTGCGGGTCGTACTCCAGCCAACTCAATCCGCCGAGGCCCTTCATCTCCGGAGGAGGTGTCAGTGGGGCTGACCAGGTGGTGCCGCCGTCGGTACTTTCGACCGGGCCGGCCTTGGTCAGGACGAACATGTGCTTGGCGGTCTTGCCGAAGATCGGGCCGTACTGGGCGTCCTTGACCGCGCCGATTTGCATCCAGGACTTGCCCTTGTCGGGGGTGGCGATCAGTCCGCTGTTGGTCAGCCAGTAAAGCATGCCGTCGTGCCACTTCGGGAGGGCTTGGGCGCTGTTCGATCCGACGGGGCTGAACTCGCCGCAGGGGTGAAACGTCTGGCCGCCATCGGTCGTGCGCATCAGTTGGGGTTTCGGTTGCTCGTTGCTCTTGGCCTGGGCCACGACGGCGGTCTGATTGTCGAAGACCCAGCCGGTGCCGTAGCCCTTGCCAACCTCCGTGAACGACTTCCCCGCGTCCCCCGAGGCGAGCAGCATCCCCCCCGCCTCATGCTTCAAAGCCAGCACGAATCGCAGTTCCGGATCGGTCCAATCGACCGCGCACCAGTCGATGTGCCCCGACTTGCCATCCATCGCTTTCCAGGTCGCCGCCCGGTCGCTGCTGACCGAGATCGGATCGCCATATACCAGGGCTGTCACCAAGCGATTCGACTTGCCGGTCGGGTCGAGTGCGAAGCAGCCCGGCGATTCGGTGCGGCCCTTGGGCTGGGTCTCGCTGGCTCGCTTCCAGGTCTGCCCCTGGTCGGTCGAGAGGAACATGCCGCGATCACTCAAGTTCGCCCAGACATCGCCGGTCTGGTGATCGACCACCACGCCGCACAGCCCGCCGTAGCCGGTCTTTTCGGTCTTCAGCAACTCGGTGGTGACTGGCACCCACGCGGGCTCGGCGGCTGGGGCGTGGGCAGTCATGGTGAACAGGGTCAGAAGGCAGAGGAACTTCGTCATGGGAGATCTCCGGAGACAGGTCAATGAAAGGTAGCTGCAACTCGTCAGAGTGCGGGCGGCCCGCGTTCTGGCGAACGCAGCTACGGGAAGTGGGCAGCCTACGGGAAGCTACTTTTTCCCGATGCAGTACAGAAACCGACCGCCCTTGATGTAGAGCCGTCCGCTGGCCACAGCGGGTGAGGCTGCACTCGAATCACCGAGGTCATTCGTGGCCAGCACCTCGAACGCGGGACCGGGGCCGATGACAGCGCTGACACCGCCGCCGGCAAAGTAGAGTTGGCCTTGCGGCGTGACGATCGGACTGGAGACATAGCTGACGCCGTTGGGCAGCCGCCCTTTATGGACCACTTCGCCGTCCGCCATCTTCCAGCCTTTGAGGACGCCGGGGTTGTGG
>JAYTFV010000389.1:0-1996 GCA_043734065.1 Planctomycetota bacterium | reverse complement strand
CGGCGGGGTGGCACTGTCGACGCAGAGCCTGCCGGTGAATGAGGGGTGATATTCGGGTGCCACTGGCGGTCGCTTTGGGCCGCCAGTGTTTACGTCTGGTGAACAAGACACTGGCGAGTCAAAGCCCTCGCCAGTGGCACCCAGCGGTGACCGGCGTGCGGGACACGCTCGATGCCGGACTGGCGACGGCGGACTCGGAGTGGGGCACCACGATGGGTGCGGCGGGGGCCAAGCTGGGGTCAGCGCGGCTCACCATGTCACGCCCTTCAACTCGGGCGGATACAGGGGACGGTCGGCCAGACGGTTTTCATCGAGAGCCTGCAAGATGTCGTTCGCCGGTTCATCATGGTCCCGACGCGCGGCCTCATCGCGCCACGCCTGCAACGCGGCGATGGCTCGGTCGTTTCGAGCCTGCGGTTGGACATGCTGCTCCAAGACCCGCAGGGCGTAGACAGCCAGCGGCAGACTCTCACGCACCGCTTCTCGCATCAGACCTTCTTCCACGGCGGGGGGCAGGGACAGAGTGAGTGTCATGGTTCAGCCTCGGCGTCTTTGGCTTCGGGGGAGGTTCTCCGGTCGGAATGCCGTCAGTCGGAAGGGCTGGATCGGGAGGGTTCTCGCCTCGCGTGGCGAAGCGGAGCTTCGCGGAGATGCATTCCCAGGCAGAGCTTGGGAACGAGGCTCCAAGACCACCTGCGGTCGTCTTCTCGTCTGAGTGGAGGTCTGTGGGCTGGCGACCCTCACCCCCGGCCCCTCTCCCGGGGGAGAGGGGAGCCGAAGGGGTCATTGGCTCGCGGGGTCACTCCGCCTGGGCGGGGAGGGCGAAGTCGCCTCGGATGTCTCGCCACAGGCAGTGGATGTGGTTCGCGATGTTCCCGGCGGCGTCGGGCTGGGTGTTGACGAACTCGACCAGGAACGTCGGCCCCTGCACGCGGTAGTAGTGTCCGACTCCCGGCTCCGTGGCCCCGGCCCACGCGAAGTGGACCTTGTCGAAACCGGCGGCGTCGAGTTCCTTGATCCGGGCCTGGGCGACGTGATCCGGCATGGCGGCACAGTATTCTTCCAGCAGGCTCCGCAGCACCTTCTGCTGCTCGGCGGTGAGCTTCCCGGCAGCGATCCCCACAGCCGCATCGGTCGGCGGCTGGGCCATCCCGGCGTTGCGGACTTCCTTGGGAGCGGTCTTGTCGATCAGGGCCATTGCCAACTGCTCGGCAGTGAGCGACTTGACGAGGTTGAATGCCAACTGCTCTTCGCGGGCCAGGACGCGGGCCCCGATCTCAAAGCCCGATTTGTTGGCGTTCTTAATGGTCGCCGGGTTGGCGGCGAACACCTGCGGCGTCGAGGAGATCACCTGGTCCCCCTTCAGCACGAAGTTCAGCGACAGGTGGTGCCCTTCAATCGACAGACCCCACGGCTCCGTCCCCGCCGGATGTCCAAAGACCGTGAAGAAGTACCGCTCCGGGTCGCGGATGTTGGCTCCCTTGCCCGCTTCCAATTCAAACAGCAGCTTCTCCATCGACATGATCGTCGTGGCCTTCTTGTACCCCATCTGCGAGACCACGCTCCGCAGCAGCAGGAACGCGGCTTCGCGCTGGGCCGGGGTCATGTCTTTGACCTGCATCCCCTTGCGGGTGGGCTTGGGAATAAAGTGCCAATCAACCCGCTCCGGAGCGGCATACGCCATCTGCCCGACCTTGAGTTGGTCGGGGGTCAACTGCTTGAGGAAGGTCTGTGCGGCCTTGGCGGTCTCATCGCCGCCCTCGCGCCGGAAGTTCGTGTAGGCCACGGCAGAACCGAGGGCAAACAGAACGGTGAAGCAGGCAATTCGGAAGCGGGTTGAGGCCATCAGTAGCTCCGGCAAGGTGTGAAGTGCAGTTCCGCATCCGCATCGTAGCCCCGCTCCGCCACGCCGTGAAGCGTGTGCCTCGCAGGGCCGGTGGTCGACCAGATTGAAGAGGCGGGGTAGCTGCGTTCGCCAGAACGCGGGCTCCCCGCG
>JAYTFV010000388.1:0-8021 GCA_043734065.1 Planctomycetota bacterium | reverse complement strand
ACTTGCTTGGGGTGCAAGAGGTCGCAGGTTCAAATCCTGTCAGCCCGACTTGACGAGACGTGAAGCCCTTCGATGAGTACATCGAAGGGCTTTCTTATTGTGGGGACTAGAGTTACGCCGACGAGGGAAAAGTTCAAACACACGATTTCGAGGATTCGGCGTTTTGTGGCGTAATCGGCTGTAAGCCACTTCTCAGTCAGGGTTTGAGAAAGTTCAAACACTTTGAGGGCCAGTTCGACCAATTCGTCCTGGCAGCGGCCTACGGCATCCAATTGAAGCTTGATCGAGGCGATACGATCCCGGATCTCCGTGTGCTTGGCAGCGAACGAATCTTGGTCGAGTTGGTCGGCCAATCGCATGTCGAGCAGCCGAGTTTGCTGGTTCATCAGCAGCGTGTGCTGCCGTGTCAGCTCAAGGTGCTGAGCCACGGTTTCGGCTTGTTGGTCCTTGGACTGTGACCGCAGCACCGCTCGGAACCAGTCGGCGACTTTGTCGTCCATGACCTTCATCTTGCCGAACAGGTCGAGCATCTGGCGGTCGAACTCGGCTTCGGGGATGCGGTCGCGGGGGTGGTCGGGTTTGTTGTAGCGGGCACAGCGGTAGTAGACGTAGGAACGCTCACCGGTTTTTGATGGCTTCGTCTTCCGCTCGCCGGTGATCGGGTGGCCGCAATGGGCACAGGTGATGAGTTCACCGGCATAGGTCATCGCGTGAGCGTGATAGACACAGCGGTCCATGATCGCTCGCACGCGGTCCCATGTGGCTCGGTCCACGAGCGGTTCATGCTTCCCCGGATACCATTGGCCGAGGTACTCCAGTTCGCCGATGTACGCGCGGTCTTGCAAGATGTTGTGGACCGAACTGCGAGGGAAGGGGGTACTCGGAGAGCGGAACATTCGGCCTTCCTTGGCCAGCTTCGCGACCAGTTCGTCGAGAGTCAGCGGCTCATACGCATACAACTGGAAAATGCGTCGCACGTTCTCAGCGGGGACGGGATCAAGCTCGACTTCGCCGCGTCCGTTGCGACGGATGTTGCGATAACCGTACGGAGCCTTGCCGACGAACCAGCCTTCCTTCACACGCCGAGCCAGACCTTCACGGACATCGACCGATTGCTGTTCGGTGTAGAAGCTGGCCATGTTGGCGAGCGTTCTCCGCATCATGCGGCCCGAGGGAGTCTTCTCCGTCGGCTGGCTGACCGAGATGAACGGCAGATCGTATTCCGATTCGAGGCGTTCCAGTTCGACGTAATCGAACAGGTTCCGCGAAGCTCGGTCGACCTTGTAGAACAGCAGCCCGTCGAGACCGGGTGCGTTCTTCTTGGCATAGGTAATCATCTCGCGAAATGTCTTCCGCTCATCCGTCTTGCTGGCAGTCTCGGCAATGCGAAACAGCTTCACGATCGTTCCGCTGTGCTTCTCGGCATACGCCTTGAGAGCCGCTTCCTGAACGTCGAGGCTGAATCCTTCGCGTTCCTGTTCCCGTGAGCTGACCCGTGCGAGAGCGACGAACTGTTTCATGGTATCCACCTCGAATGGAATCGTGTCCACATGGCTTCATGTTCCAATCCCGGTGGCTGATCGTCAATTGATCTTGCCCGGAAAACAGCAACGCCACGCCGAACATTTTAGTCGGCATGGCGTTGAAGTGTGGTGGTCGATGGACAGGCATCAGAGGTGAGGGGCCAGCGACTCGGAGGAGAGGACTCGGATCAGCTGCCCGACGCTCATGAGCATTGCCAGAGCGTCCTCAGTGGAGAGTGGGTCTGCGTAGTAGGGTTGCCAGACTTCAATCGTCTGCGTGAGCAATTCCGAAGTCACCCAACTCGGGGCACCGGCGGGCACGGCGCACAGCGGCAACGTCTTCGGGGAAGGCGTCGGTGTTTCGCGTGTTCCCCGGACCATGTTCTCCCTCATTGCATGACAGCTTGTATTGAATGGCGGCTCACTCCTGATGCCTTATCGATCCAAACTCCGATCCCGCTCCTTCTCGGGAGACCGATCTTGAGAACGCGACTCCGCCTCTTTCATCGATTGCTGAAGCGGGGATCGAGCTGGCTCTTCTTCGAGTGTGGGCGTGGGATCGGGTTTGCGGTCGGCGGCGATTTCGCCAGGCGTTTGATGACCGTAGATGCCGTACTCGGCGGGTTGCGCGATGTTGGCCCCGGTGTAGAGGCTGGCTCGGAGTTCGCTGAGACCCTGCCGAAACATGGCGTTGGCGTGGCCATCGCCGATCTTGGCTTGAGGCGGATTGCCCGGTGCGGGATTGTTTGGAACGATCGGGCGGTCTTTCATGAGATATTCCTTGCGGGAGAGAGTTGAGAGCGAGCGGCAGACGTGAGTCTGTCGAGGGGCACAATTGAGAACGTGATTCGCAGGTGGACAGCGAGCGCCGGACGTAAGTCCGCCGTGTTCGTGGGGCATTGCCGACCATACCCGGTTCGAGTCGCTCACCGACACTGCTGAGCGACTGGCGTGCGGGCTTCAACTCAGCGCTCCGCAAGCACGGAGGGCTGACGCCATTCCGCTCGCTGTGGAGACTTCAACTCGCAATCGGAGTAGTAGCGCCGCTCGATGACTCGACAGACTCACGTCTGCCGCTCGCTTCAGCGGTTCGTCTGGCGGAAGCGATCGACGCGTTGTTGCTGTTCAATCATGCTGTCCCGCATGTCAGACGTTTCGGCGGCTCGCAGCTGAAGGCTGACCAGTCCCTTGATGCACATCGAGGCTCCGCAGGTGACGATGAATGAGCCGAAAGCTCGATCCAGTCCGCAGAGCAGCAATCCGCCGCCGACTACGATGACGGGTTCGACCCATGTCTTGAAGGCGATCTCGCTGATCGTGGACTTCTCGCCTCGCAACCACGGGTACCCGAATGTCAGGAGAATTCGTCGTGATTCGTAGCCATCATTCCTTGGGCCGCCGCGAAGAGCGAACTTGCTCCAGAAACTCCTGAGCTCGCTTCAAGTACCGCTTCCCGACCTTTGTGATCTCTCCCTTGGCGTTCCGCTGGCGATCGATTAACACGATTTCCTTACCTGCAAATTCACTCCACTGCTGTTCCAGGGTGTCGACAGTACGACGCAGTGTCGAGGCACTACAGCTGCTGTCCGGATGCCGCTCTGCAATCGCCCGCTCCAGTTTCAGGAATGAAAGCGGGCCGGTCACGTTGAGTACTTCACCCATGAGAACGAATCTCTCCAAGAGATCTTCTTCGTTTACCCCATCTATGCTGACTACGGCTGGACGCGAGACTTCGGGCAATGCAATTCGAGCAATCTGTTGTATCACACTTTCGATCGCGGTCCGTTGATCTCCCGACGCCCGTCTCATTGCATTCTGCAATTCGCCGATCGCATTCGGTCCAATCATCAAGATCGCATCACTGGCCCAGTTCCGAATCGACTCATCGCGATGGTCCAACAGCTGTGCCAGACGTTGAGTCGCTGGAAGAGCGGAAGGTCCAATCTGCCGCATGGAAATCAGGACATCTCGCAAGATGTCTTGATCCTCGCTTGCCAACAAACGCTGCAATACGCCGATTGCCGGAGCCGCATCAGAGGCCATGCTCTGCAAGGCCCATGCAGTCGCCTGACGGACGCGAGCATTCTCTGATTCCATTAGTCCGGCAACCTCTGCGGCATGCCTGCGTCCAATTGCGAACAGTGTGTACTGATAAAAGACGATTCGGCTCAGCGAGGATTCTTCGATCGCCTTTTCAAGGAGTGGAAGTGCATCTGTTCCGGTTGCCGCGATCGCGACAACTATCGCCTCAAGGACTGCCTCGTCTTCCTCGTCCGCCAATCGTTGAACAAGAAGCGAATGCAATGGTCGGAGTACATTCGGACCCGCGTCCAACAAGTGCCGGACGGCAGAGCCACGAAAGTTCACTTCGTCGTGATTGAGGAATCCGACCAGCTTATCGATTACTACGGGCGGCAGGGTGCCATTGCGAGCCGCGATCGCGCTAACGGCATTGGATACGATGTTCCAATGGTGAGAAGTCAGAAGTGTCATCATGGCAGCGTCAACATCGGTGAGGTCATTGGGAGTGCGAGCCAGAGCAACGATTGCAAACACTCTCGCAACGATGTCTTCGTTCTCGTTGCTGGCCACTTCCGTCAGAAACTCGATCACTTGCTGACTTGGTCCGCATGCTCGTACAAGATGCCCAATCAAAACATATCGGAAGTCTTTCTCAGCTACTCTTGCAGCATGTAGCAATGCCTTTTCGGACTCACCTTGATGGATTCGATCACTTCGAAATGACAAGGATGCCATGAGTACGGAATACATATCTTCGGACTTTAGAGCAGATCGCAACTCCTTCATCATTTCGAGGCGAATCTCGCCGTGAGCACCGTCTGGGCTTGCTCCATGAAAAATAGCTCCCGCCACCCAAAGGCGGCGGTTGTCATCTGCTGGGGTGTTTTTCCAAATGGTCACCAGATGGGGGACGTGAGTGTCGCTCGCGACATCATTGTAAAAGATCACATATGCAGTCTGGAGTCGGTCTTCCTGACTACCACGCGAAAGATTGTCAGACAGAATCCGATTGGCTCTTTCAGCATATTCCGACTTCGGCCTGATTCTGACAGCGAAGCTACATGCAAGGGATTGGAGGCTGCCCTCGACTTCTCGAATGGCTCTGTCGAGGGCTTCAAAGAATGGCTCTTCGCCGACGCGAATCAGAATCTCAGACAGTTGATTCTGGTTCGACTCCGCTTCATCCGGGTCGGACATACGACTGATGCACGACAGCAAATCGTCCTGGAGAGTCATGGGCAGCCCTTCGCGTGAAGTCAACACACGTCAAAATACAGGAGGAGGGCTTCATTTCAAAACGACTTGCGAAATTCTTGATCCCAGTCAAAAATGGTGACGAAGTCTGGGGGGAACCTCTGGATGAAATCCGACTGTCTACTTTGCAACACCTGCTCCTCTTTCTTCCTGCCGCAGAACCGCTTCGATCTTGTCGACCTGTACCCGTCCTTCGAAATCATTCTTGCGGACCCAGCTTTTGCCTTGGCCTTCGTAGTCGGGGTGATATTGGAATCCGCCGTCCTTCACGGCGGCGAGAATCTCTTCGCTGGGCCGATCGTGGAACTTCAGGACGAGCAGCCCGCGTTTGTTGTCGGTCAGCTTCTCATACCCAGAAGCGTTGCGGACCGTCCAGCTGCGGAAGCGGGGGCGGTCGGGTTGCTCTTCGGGCACTTCGGACGAGGCGGCGTGATGAGCCTCGGAGGAGGTGGTCGCAGCGGGAGTTGACCCAGCTTCGGCGAGAGCGGGAGCAGGCGTGGTGTCGATCGTATCAAACGGAGCGGCTTCCACGATGTTGACCGAACTGGCCCCCGGAGCGGCAACCGATTCCACAGGAGGAACGTTGGCTTCGACCGAAACTGATCTCTTTTTCCTCGGAGCTTTAACCGGTGGGGTGGGTAACTCAGCGACCGCCGTGGCTGTGCCCGTTTCGGCTTCCACGGGTGCTGTGACTTTCTTCTTTCTGGCCATATCAACCTCTCTGTGTTTGGCATTTCAAATCGGTCGCTACCGACCGTTCCTTGAGGATACACCAGCTTGGTAACGATTTGGTTAACGGCTCGAAACCATTGAAACGTCAGACCGAAATCCGCTCGACGATGTTCCGCGTTACCTGATGCTGCCTGCGGTCGTAGAGCTTGGTCACTCGGCTGTCGCTGTGGCCGAGGAGGTACTGCACGTCCTCCAGTGAGACACCTTGGAGCAGCAAATCCGTCGCAGTACACGACCGGAACGAGTGCGGGGAGATGTTCGTGGGCAGCTTGGCTGCGGCGAGTCTGCGCTTCATCATGCGGCAGATGTTGACGCCGTTGAGCGGGCGAGCCGAGAGTGTGCCGTTGGCCTCCAGCGAGCGAAACAGCGGGGCGTCTTTCTGAGTTCGCAGCGGGTCAGCGATGGCGAGGTAGTCGAGCAGCAGTTGCTGCAAATCGAACCTCACCGGGATGGTCCGCTGCTTGCCGCCCTTTTCGTGGAACTTGAGGGCATACTGCCCGCCCTCGTCGACCAGATCACGCACTCGCAACTTCGCGACGGCTCCGGCCCTGGCAGCGGTGAAGATCAGCGTGGCAATGACGGCCTTGTCGCGGAAGTCGGCAACGGTATGGCACTCGATTGATTTCAGCAATCGGCGAGCCTGTTCGGTGGTGATGGCGGGCGTCTTGCCTTCGCTCACCGAGAAACGTTCCATCCTCACTGAAAGTGCCGGGTTCAGCATCATGACATGCCGTTGCACCAGCAAATCGAAGAACCGCCGAATCGCGGCCAAGTGCAGCTTCTTCGTCGGGATCGCCACCATCAGATCGTCGAAGTACCGACCGACCAGACCGGGAGTCACGCGAGCCAGGTCGGGCTCCCGCCCTTCGAGCCACTCCAGAAACCGCCGCACCGCATGCAGGTACGCCGCCCGCGTGTGCTTGTTTCGCAGCTGTCCGCTGAAGAATTCATCCCACGCGAAACAGCCCGCCGTTCCCGTTCGGGCCAGCAGCGCGGGCACAGCTTCGCCTCTTGTCTTTGCCGCTTTCTGCAAAATGGAAGTTCCTGCATAGGCGACCAGCTCGGTCGCGGCGACACGCGCGCCCCGTGCCTGTTCGGGAACTTTTCGTTCTTGCTGTTCTCCAAAATCGGGAGACGAGCCAGGGGTGAGTCCTTCGCTCATGTCCCCTCACGAATCTGAATCACTTCAATCCCCAGGTCGAGTTTTGACCACTCGCGATTCGAGGTCAGTACCGGAATCCCTCGCGACCGAGCCAGGGCTAAACACGCCCGCTCGGCCAGCGATAGCGTTGACTCCCCCGTCTGCCATTTGATCTCGGCGGCGATGGTCGCTTGCTCGGTATCGAAAGGTACAATCTCAATCCGCCAGTTCTTGAGCAAGGCCAGAACCTTGTTCACAGCCAGCTCTTTGTGAACACACGTCTCCAACACTTCCGATAAATTCACAGCCGACATCGAGGCCCGCAGCATGTACTTCACCGCCACCTCAGCCCCCGGCTCGACCCGTAAAAACGCGATCAACGCCGACGCATCCATCACGACCCGTTTCACTGCTCTCCCTCTCGTTTCCGTGTCTCGACCAACTCGTCCGACCACAACAGCTCACCCGGCTCGGCCCGCCCGAACATCGCCTGCACCTCGCGCGTGAACTGGTCCAGCGTCATCACCCGCAAGCTGTCGCCATCGGACTCCAGCACGACATCGGTCCCGCGCTCCCACCCCATCGCCGCCCGCGACTCCGCCGGAATCAACAACCGCCCCGACGAATCAATCTGCCCCCGCCAAGTCCGAACTTCGCCCCGTGTTGGCATACAACCTCCCCGTTTGCTGTGAACACCCGTTTCAAGTCAGGAGTGCCACATCAGGAGGGATGTGTCAACTGGTTTCAGAGGTGGCAGGGCTGCGGGAGAGGTGAAAACAACCCCTTTTGTTTGGACTGGGGGTGGTTTTCGACTTTTCTTAAACATCGACGCTTCTCTTTGGTCACCCCGAGACATCAGAATGCTGGAATGGGCACACTGAACGACTACACGCATGCATTGAACAACATCCGCACCCAGTTGCACGACCCTCGCGGAAGCAAGGTCGTCGTCATGGTGGGAGCGGGCTTCAGTCGAAATGCAGCAGAGAACTTTCCGACATGGAAGGATCTTACTCACGCGCTGGCGACTCGCTTGTATCCCAACGAGACCGACAGAGAGAAGGAGATCGCCTCGGCGGGCGAGGTCAGTGCAGCGCTTCGGCTTGCCCAATTGTTTGAAGTGGAGTTTCGACGGACCGCTCTCGTCGAGCTTGTTCGAAAGGTCATTCCGGATGAACAGTTCGAACCCTCACTCGTCCATCGCCAGTTGGTTCGACTACCATGGTCGGACATTCTGACGACCAATTTCGACACTCTACTGGAGCGAGCAGATCAAGGGCTTGCAACTCGCGGATACTCGATCGTCCGCTCAGAAGGCGATCTTCCGGTCGCAAGGGGGCCGAGAATCA
>JAYTFV010000387.1:0-1815 GCA_043734065.1 Planctomycetota bacterium | reverse complement strand
GTCCCCGTTCCCGCGAGGCCACCGGAGCCCGATGCCCCGCCCGCCCCCGAGGTCACATCGCGAATGTAGACCGTCACGCCGTCATCGCTAAAGGCTACCATCTTGATCCCCGCCCGCTCCGGCGTGAACGTGATTGCCACCATCTGGTCATCGAAGTCCGTCTGCCCCGCGTATTGACCCGCGCTGCTGATCCCCAGCTTCGTCGCATCGCCATCGGCGGCGATCCGCGCGGCATAGGGTTTCACATCATATTCTTTGGTGGACTCCGGGCCGAGGTCCACGAGCATTTCGCCCGCCAGGACGCTGTGAGCCATCAGTATGAACAGGATAATCGAGAGCGACCCCGTACCGGTAGTGGTCCACCCACGGGTTTCACTGCGTTTGCCAGAACTCGGCGAGCCCGCACTCTGGCGAGTGCAGCTACGGGGCGAGATCGGTGACGGATGGTCGATGATGACGTGCATGTGCCTGCGGCCCTTATATCGGAGAAGGATTGGATTTCTGAGCGGCCAGATACGCGTCGCGTTCCTGGATGTATTTCGGCAACTGTTCGTCGCGGAGGCCGGTGAGGCTGGGGTCTTGAATGTCCTGGAGGACGAGGATGGCCGCGTCCCATTTGTTCTGTTTCTTCAGGGCCTTGGCCAGCGTAATGCGGACGGCGTCGGTGCTGTTACGATCGGAACCGTACAGGTCAATCGTGTGTCCGCAGACCCGTTCGAGCATGTCGTACCGCTCGCCGAACGAGTACGCCCGGATGGCGTAGACCATCAGGAACCGCCGATTCAGGACTGCATACATCTTGAGCGGCGCCAGATCGAGATGCGGAATCAAATACGCATCCGCCACGCGGGCTGCCAGCGGGCCATCTTTCAGAGTCTGCGCCAGAACGGAGATCACTTCGTTGGTGATCCCGATCCCCGATAGTCGCACCTTGGGATCCTGCTGCGCGAACATGGCATCGGCCAGCAGCAGATGCTGACCTACCAGGTAATACATCTCCTTCGAATGCTTCTGGGGTTCCGCCATGAATTCGTGGTACTGCCGACCGCACATCACATACTTCGCGGGCGTCCCCAGCGTCACATGAATCCGCTCGATGCTCCGCGCTCCCGACTTCTTCTGCACCTCTTGAATAATCTCCCGCCGCAGCGACCGCACCGCGACCTCGCCCAGCGGCTCCAGCGGAGGCGGCGCGGGGGCCTTCGGCGGCGGCAGCGAAGCCCACAGCTTCTCCCGCCACGCATTATCGTGGATTTCTTTCGGCGGGGCGGAGGGGGCGACGACTCGCGGCTCAGTTACCGGAGACGCTTCACACAGCGGATCGCACTTGCGGCTTAGAAATCACCGACCCGTTCGCCTCCCGCTGGCGTGGCCAGGGCCTTGAGCGTCCGCATGTCGATCGTCTCGGAGACGAACCACACCGATCCATCCACCAACAGAAAGTGGCAACCTCCGCGAAAGGGGCTGCCAAACTTGTCGGGGGTTTTGCCAAGTCCCAAGCCGGGGTCGCGCACGTTGGTCGGGTCGCCCCATTGCTTGAAGCCTGCCGAGACATCGCCGACGGCGATCGTGTTGGATGTTCCGTCGGTGATGTCCCGGAATGAGAAAAAGGTGTTGATCCGAAACAGGTGGGAGTTTCCGGCATAGTGACAGAAGCCCGGGCCGGGCTTGTCAGGGATCCCTGGATTGATGATTTGGGGAAATGTGGTTGAAAAGTAGAGCACTTTCGCAATTCCTCTTCACTCGTTTCTCTGGCTTTGCTAGAGTCCCCCCAGTCAAGGAGGACTGCGATGGGGAAGCCTTATTCGGTGGACT
>JAYTFV010000386.1:0-4209 GCA_043734065.1 Planctomycetota bacterium | reverse complement strand
AGATTGACGATGAGTACGATGCCAAGATCGAGGTGCTGGCCGCTCAGATCAAGGTTCTGCAAGCCGAGCGCGACACGAAGATGCAAGGCAAGCTGACACCCGCCCAGGTGACCCGGCTGAAAGAGTTGCGGGACGAGTCCACCGCCAAGCGGACTGCGGCTGCCAAGTTGAAGGCGGAGGCCGAGAAAAAGTCCGCGGTCCCAACACCAGCGCCAGTGAAGAAGACGGAATAACGGTCCGTTGCGGTGGGGCGGGTGGTACTCCGTCTCTACAACGGGGAGTACCCCCTTCCCGGCTTCCCTTTTCCAAGAGAACGGCCTCGGCCGCCGATCAACGCTTGACAGGCTGTTGGGGCAGACCTAGAAATCGAGCAGATTGACTGGGGTGGACGAACACTGGTGGTGGTTCTCCCATTCAGGCTCTGAATGCAGGGTTCAGCGCCGGATCGGAAAAATCGGCTCAGGGTTTGTCGTCTCGCGGTCGATCTAGGGGACATTCTCGTTTGGCCTCTTGCCGGACATCCTGAAGGAACTCGTCATGACTCACATCGTTGCGGAACCGTGCTTCGGCTGTAAGTACACCGATTGCGTGGTGGTTTGTCCGGTCGAATGCTTCTACGAAGCAGAGCAGATCCTCTTCATTCATCCGGATGAGTGCATCGACTGCGAAGCCTGCGTCCCGGAATGCCCGGTGGCCGCCATCTTCCACGAAGACAACCTGCCCGAGCAGTGGGCCGACTACAAGGCCCTGAACGCCGAAATGGCCCCGCAGTGCCCCGGCATCAAGGAAAAGAAGGCCCCGCTGGTCTAAGGAGTCGATTATTTCTGACCGAGGCTCTGAACTCCTCAGCCCGAGCGTTTTCGTCTCGGGCTGTTTTCGTTGACGAATCGTCCCTGTAGCCACGTTCGCCAGAACATGGGCGATCCGTTCTCACACTTGAGCCTCACTTGAACATGCATGTAGTCAGCCCACGTTCTGGCGAACGTGGCTACGACTCGATCTCGGAGGCCCCCCCCATGTCCCACTTATTTCGCCGCGAACTGGAAACCGCCCTGCACGCCGTGCGCGTGGCCAGCCAAGCCTGCCGCTCGGTGCAGAAGAGCATCTCGCCCGAGACGATCGCCAAGCAGGACAAGTCTCCCGTGACGGTCGCCGACTTCGCCAGCCAGGCGATTGTCTGCAAGATCATCGGCGATGCGTTTCCGAACGACGCCATCGTCGGCGAGGAGGACTCCGCCGAACTCCGCTCTGCCGTACACACCGGCCAGTTGCAGCGGGTGCAGCGCGAGATCGAGCAGGTCGGCCTGCACGGCAAGCCCGACGAAATCTGCCAGTGGATCGATCGCGGCAACAGCCCCGGTGGAGTGAGTCGGTTCTGGACCCTCGACCCCATCGATGGCACGAAGGGGTTCCTGCGCGGCGAGCAGTATGCGGTGTCGCTGGCCCTGATCGTCGATGGCCGGATTGAGGTGAGCCTTCTCGGCTGTCCGAATCTGCCCGCTGAGGATGCCTGGGACAAGCAAGTCGGAGCCCTCTTTAGTGCGGTGCGTGGTCACGGGGCGCAGCTGCGACTGCTGGATGATGAGCGGGCCTCCCCGCAAGTAGTGCGTGTCAGTGGGACGGCCCGCGGCTCGATGGCCCGGTTCTGCGAGTCGGTCGAATCGGGCCACAATGCCCAGGACATCACCGGCAAGATTCGGCAACTCCTCGGCAGCGACGCCCCGCCCCGCCGCCTCGACAGCCAGACCAAGTACGGCGTGGTCGCCCGAGGCGAGGCCGATCTGTATCTCCGCATGCCGACGAAGTCGACCTATCACGAAAAGATCTGGGATCATGCGGGCGGCGTGCTGATCGTCGAAGAGGCCGGTGGCCGAGTGACCGACATGCACGGGACACCGCTCGACTTCACTCAGGGTTCCGAACTCACCAAGAATCGCGGCGTCGTCGTGACCAACGGCCTGCTGCACGGCGAGGTACTGGCCGCGATCTCGACGGCGTGGAATGGGTGAGAAGCGACATCGCACCGTGGCTCGCACCCCGCCGTAGGACGGGCTTTCCAGCCCGTCCCCGAGCGACTCTCCACCGCCAAAACCGTCCCGCTGGGTATCCTCGTACTGCGTCAAAGCTCAGCTTGGGGGTTGGAGTCCAGCCTTCAGGCTGCTCCGGAGCAGGCTCAAGCCTGGACTCCAACCCCATCACAAGGCTGTACGGGGCACACATTACGGCTGGAGATTCGGGACACCGATCGCCTGTCCATAGGCGGACGTGAGTTGCTGCGGCGTGATGCCGTAAGCCCGCATCAGGCTGTCCTCCCAAGTCAAACCCTCCTTAATCCCGTTAAAGAACAGCCGGAACTGGTCGGGGCTTTTCTGAACCAGGAGTTGAACCATCGAACTGGCGACGCCGTATTGCCAGGGTTCGATCTGCCGGTTGAGGAAGAACGTCCCTCCCAGTGTGGCATCCAGTTTCAGTTTATCCACCGCCTGATTTTGTCGATCTGTCGTGGTCCGGCAACTGGGGACCGCGATCCCGGAGATCCAGTCGGCGATCCCCTCATTGAACCAGGAGAGGATAAAGACCGTCGATTTGTAGCGGTGCAGATAGCCGTGGGCTGTCTCGTGAACCAGCAGCGCACCGAAATGCTCCGGGCTTTGTCCTCGATAGGCGGACACAACGACTCGACCATTCGAGAAGGCGTGGCACAACCCCTGCATTTTCGTGGTGTCGACATCGTTTTTCATCATGAAGACTCGTTCGTACTCCACGAAGCTCTCTTCGGTCATGAACGCGATGACCACCGCTTTGCCTCGCCATACGTTATGTCCCGGCTGAAACCCAAAGGCGGCACCTAACGATTCGTTCATCTGATCGAGCTGCTTGAGATAGGGACTCAACTGCTCCGCTGGCATATCGCTCAGGAACAGGAAATACTGGGTCTCCACCATTTGCAGCGGCAGCTTGGGAAAGTGGGCTTTCACCTTGTCCAGGAACTCTTTCTCCTCGGCCACGTACTTCACCTGATCGGCTTCGGGGATCGACTCCCAGATGCGTTGATTCACTCCCTTCAGCCGCGCCGAAACGGCGATGTCCCGCTTCGTCACATCGACCAGGACGAAATACTTTTGCGTGGGCAATGGGGCGACTAAATAGACCTTGTCCCCCTGCTCGAGTTGAAACACCTGATCCATCGGGATCTTGCGAGCCAGCTTCTGCCCCGCCAGGATGAACTCAATGGTGCGGAATCGATCGGGCAATTTCTTGCTGCGCAAGAACTCTTTGACAGTGCCGCCCGTTTCCTTCTTGCCGTTCTTATAGAGCAGATCGAAAGTCTGTCCCTTGAGAGCGTCCAGTTCTGCCTCAGAGAGCGAGAACTCCAAATTGGCCGCTTCGACCAGATCTTTCGCCGTCGACTTCGCCGTGCGATCCTGAGCGCCCGCGACCTGCCAGAACAACAATCCAATGGCGATGATTCGGACCGACTGTTTCCACGTGGTGGAGATTCCCATCAATGCGCCCGCCTGTGTGAGGAGTCGAATGGCAAACTCAGTCAAGGTTACAAGCGTCAGGACCGCCTTGCAACACGAGGGAACTCGCTCTGGCTGGATCAATGCACTACCACACACAAGATGCCAGACGGTAAAACGCCTGTCGTTCAGACCGCCTGTCCCCGACCCCGATGGTGTCAACCTGCGATGATCCGTCCCCTCATCTCCACTGACGAAATCGACGCCGCAGTGGCCACTCTCGGCCAGCGGATCACGGCGGATTATGCCGGTCGACCGCTGACGATTCTGGGGGTGCTGACCGGCAGCGTGATGCTCGTGTGCGACTTGATGCGGCAGATTGAACTGCCGCATCAACTCGGCATGGTGCAGGCCAGCAGCTATCGCGGGGTGTCGACGGTGCCGGGAAAGTTGATCCTGAATACGGAATTCCTGCCGGACCTGCGGGGGCGGGATGTGCTGTTGGTCGATGATATCTTTGATACGGGACGCACGATGGCGGCTCTGCTGGAGGTGATCCGGCAGAAGGAGCCGAGCAGCGTGCGGTCGGTGGCTCTGCTGTGGAAGCGGTCGCGTTCGCAGGTCGACTTCGCCCCGGACTACCACTGTTTTGAGATTCCGGATGAGTTCGTGGTCGGGTATGGTCTGGACTTCAACGGCGAGTACCGGCACCTGCCGTACATCGGCGTGTTGGGGTGAAGCCTTC
>JAYTFV010000385.1:0-3958 GCA_043734065.1 Planctomycetota bacterium | reverse complement strand
GGGATTCTACACATGTCAAGGTCACTTATGCAATCGGGAATGGATCGCAATTTTCGGCCTGCCCGAATTTTGAGGCACGGCAGATGACATCGATCCTGTCGATACATCTCCCCATGATTTTGTTCTTCATGATTTTGTAATCCGCATTTCGACGCCGCTCGACATTCTAAGAATGTCAGAGATTGACAAAATCATGGGGAACAAAATTATGAAGAGTTCCTCATGAGACGACTGCCCGATGCAATTCCGAGACAGCCAGCGCGGTGAGATCGTGTTGCATTTCTGGAGGTGCCGACTGATCTTTCTCCCGATCGGCGGCCCTCGTTCCGGAATCGCTCTTCTCGCAAATCGCCTTCCCCGCAAGAATGTACACAGGAGGCATCTGCCATGACGCGTGGAATTGATCGTGACCTGAAACGCTTCAGCGAAATCGTCCGCGGCAAAATCCGCAAGGACTTGAAGCAGTACGTCAACCATGGCGAGATGCTCGGCCGCAAGGGACGCGAGACCGTCAGCATCCCGGTTCCCAGTATCGACATCCCGCACTTCATCCACGGCGACAAAGGCAACGGCGGGACAGCCCAGGGAGACGGCGAGGTCGGCCAGCCCCTCGGTCCCGGACAAGACCCCAACGGCCAGGGCCAGGCCGGCGGCGACCCCGGCCAGCACGTCCGCGAGGTCGAAATCTCCATCGCCGAACTTGCCCAGATGCTCGGCGACGAACTCGAACTCCCCCGCATCCAGCCCAAGGGACAGGACGCCCTCTCCACACGCAAGGACAAGTACAAAACCATCAGCCGTCAAGGCCCCAACTCCCTCCGACACTTCAAACGCACCTACAAAGAGGCCCTCAAACGACAGGTCGCCACCGGCATCTACAACCCCAACGACCCCGTCATCATCCCCACCAAAGAGGACGAACGCTTCCGCAGCTGGAAGACCGAGTTCCAGCCGCAGGCCAACGCCGCGATCCTGTACATCATGGATGTCTCCGGCTCGATGACGGATGAGCAGAAGACGATCGTGCGAGCGGAGTCGTTCTGGATCGACGCCTGGTTACAACATCAATACGACGGCATTCAGCGGCGGTACATCGTCCACGATGCGGTGGCTCACGAAGTTGACGAGGACACCTTCTACCGCGTCAAGGAATCGGGCGGGACGAAGATCTCCTCGGCCTACCAGAAGGCGATGCAGATCCTCGAACGCGACTTCCCGATTGCCGATTGGAATCTGTACATCTTCCAGTTCTCCGACGGCGACAACTGGGGCGAGGACAGCAAGGAATGCCAGCGACTCTTGGTCGACCAGTTGCTGCCGAAGTGTAATCTGTTCAGCTACGGCCCGGTGCAAAGCCCTTACGGATCGGGGGATTATATTCGGGAGTTGAAGAAGCTGGTGGACAAGCACGAGAACTTGGTGCTGAGCGAAATCCCGAACCAGGACGCGATCTATGCCTCGATCAAGACGTTCCTGGGGAAGGGGCGGTGAGTCAGCCGGATGGGAATCGCCGTCGGACGGGGCACATTGGCCCGTCCCCTCCGACAACCGGCCCGCACGATCCTGCTCCCCGCCGGGGGCCGCCAGTGCAGTCGGTCAGTGAGACGATCCGTGGGGGCTCAATCATTCCGCGTGGGACATCTTTATGTTTGAAACAGTCAAACGCATGTCGGTAACGTACTCCGTACCGCGCCCTGTCTCACTCATCCCTCAAGCAATACAATCCCATCACGGAGGTGTTCCATGTCGTTGGTCGAAGAGAACTACCGACTCCGAGTCGCTGCGATGACGCCCGCGGAGCGGATGGAGCGGGCAGCGAATCTGCTGGCCTGGGCTCGGGAACTGACGGGACGGCAGCTCGTGAAGGAGCTGGGCGAGATGTCACCCGAGCGGTTGAAGTGGGAGATCGCCCTGCGACACTACGGTCATGAGCCAGTGATGCGGGGACTCATAGAACAGGCAATGGCTGATGTTCCCCATTGAAGAATTCCGTGACACCGTGGGCCGGCTGATCGAGGTGCTGCGGCGGCATTCGATTCGGTTTCAGCTCACCGGCGGTGCGGCGGCGATGGCTTACTCCGACCCGCGAATGACCCAGGACATCGACTGGGTTGTGGAGCGGGAACGGCTGGTGGAGCGGCTCGATGATTTCCTGGCGGATGTCCGTGATCGGCGGTTTTTATTCTCCGAAACTGCGGTTCGCACTGCGGTGGCTCGCGGGAAGAGTTTCCAGCTCCTGGATCTCGAACAGTCGCTGAAGCTCGATCTCTATCCCCATGAAATCGTTCCCGGCCAGTTGGACCGCAGCGTGGATGTCGAACTCTTTGCGGGGATGACTGTCCCCGTAATCTCGCGACTGGATCTGACCATCGCGAAGTTGGTTTGGATCTCCCTGGGCAGTCATAAGAGTCGTCGCGATGTGAGGTGGTTGTGGAGAGACCTGCCGGAACCAGAGCGTCTTGAAGCGGGACAATACGTGGAGGAGCGGGGACTGGGACCACTCCTCCAGGAGGTACTGAATGAGTCCGACGAGATCGATGCCTGACTGCGAATTCTGTGGACATGACTTTTGCGGAGGCTTCCCATGAAACGGGTTCTTGTTCTGCTGATTCTCCTGGCCCCGAACACGCTACGGGCTGCTGATCCGGCGGCTCCCGGCTTTCGAGCGGGGGCGGCGACGAGCAACATCACGCCGGACATTGGCTCCGACATCATTGGCGGGTTCTCGCCGATTCCGTCGACCAACATCCATGACGAGTTGCATGCGCGGTGCCTGGTCTTGGACGATGGGAAGACCAAGCTCGCGCTGGTCGTGTGCGATCTCCTCGGCCTCAGTCGCAGCTTGAGTGTCGAGGCTCGCAGACAGATTCAGGCGGCCACCGGGATTCCCCCGGAGAATGTTCTCATCTCCGGCACGCACACGCACTCGGCCGCCAGTGCCCTCGGCGAGCGGTGGTACAACTCGGACCAGGATCTCAACGACTACCAAAAGTTCGTGGCCAAACGGATCAGCGATGGCGTGCGGAGAGCGGTGAACCAGTTGCGACCGGCGCAGATGGGGTTCGGCTCCGTGGATGTGCCGGAGCATGTGTTCAACCGCCGCTGGTTCATGAAGGAGGGGAGTCCGGCGCTGGTCTCGCCGTTTGGCAAGGTCGAGAAGGTGAAGATGAACCCGCCCGGCGGCAGCCCCGACCTGATCGAGCCCGCCGGGCCGACCGATCCGACAGTCTCGTTCATCGCCGTCCGCGAGCCGGGCGGGCGGATGATTTCGATCTACTCGGCCTATTCGCTGCACTATGTTGGCGGGGTGCCAGGGCCGGAGATCTCGGCGGACTACTTCGCGGTCTGCTGCGAGGCTCTCAAGAAGCTGCAAGCGGGAGGCGACCAAGACCCGCCGTTTGTGGCCTTGCTGGCGAACGGCACGAGCGGGGACTGCAACAACATCAACTTCCGCACGCCCAGGCCGGGGAAGCTGCCGTATGAGCAGATGCGATACGTCGCCGAGGATGTCGCCGCGAAGGTCCACGCCGCCCTGGCCGGTGTCGCGTGGCAGAACCATGTGCCGCTGAGTGCCCGCTACCGCGAACTCGATGTCGCCTGGAGAACGGTCGAACCCGCGCTGCTGGACTGGGCCATCTTGACCGAGACCAAGCCGGATAACCTGCTCAAGCAGAACGACATCGCGGTGATTTACGCGGGCCGAGTGCAGCGACTCGCCAAGGCCAGCCCGACCACCAAACTCCCGGTTCAGGTGCTGCGTCTGGGCGACATCTGCATCGGCACCACCCCGTGCGAGACGTTCGCCGAGACTGGACTGGAGTTCAAGAAACGCAGCCCGATCGCCCACTCGTTCCTGGTCGAACTGGCCCACGGGTACTACGGGTATCTGCCGACGCCCTGGCACTTCGAACTCGGCGGGTACGAGACCTGGCCGGGGACGAATTATCTGGAGCCGCAG
>JAYTFV010000384.1:0-12769 GCA_043734065.1 Planctomycetota bacterium | reverse complement strand
ACCCTGGGCTGTGATGGACAACCCCTTCGGGGTACAGAGGGTCGCCAGTCTCCCGGAAATTTGCGCAGCGTGCGCAGATTTCAGACGTGAGTAGTACAGGTCGGGGGAAGCTCGCTTCTCCCGGCCTGGTTGTGTTTTCAGCGGTTCGCTTGGTGAACCTGGGCGTGAAGCGCAGCCTAAAGGCTGGACTCCAACGCTGAACTCCAGCACAGAGGCCCTCGTATGACAGCACGGACGCCTCACGGCAGGTCGCTGACGGTGATCGCGCGGAACGCAGCATCGGTGGTGGGGTCGTGGCCTTGGAGACTGAAGTGCCCGGCATCGAGCCGCTGGCCCTTGCGCGGGTTCGGATCGGGCTGGCGGGTGTCTTCCCAGTGGACGACGGCGTACCCGTTGACGTAGGTGGAGAAGCGCGGGCCGCTGGCGATGAGGGTCACGGTGGCCCATTCTTTGTCCAGAGCTGGAAGGCAACGAGCATTGATGCGGCGGAAGATTGCTCCGGTTCCGGCATTTTTCGGATCCCCTCGACAATATGTAATTGCGTGAGAGATCCCGTTCGGAATCTTTGCTGGAAATGGTATTTGACTAAAATCAACGGGAGTGCCGCTGTTGTCGATCTGCATTTCATACCCATTCGACTTCGCTTTCTCGGTCCCCGCTTCAGCTCGGAAGAAGATGCCCGTGTTGACCTCCTCGACGTTCGTCCGAGTCTGAGCCTGCAACACAAAGTCCTTGTGCTGGCTCTCCGACTCCAGGAACCCTTCGCCGCCCTTCACGTGGATCGTCCCGTCCTCTACTGTGAACTCCCCCTTCGAGCCCGGGACGGTTCGCCAGCCGGTCAGGTCGGTGCCATTGAACAGCGGTTTCTGGTTCAGCGGTTGGAGGGCGATGTTTTTGAACTCGATCTTGCCCTCGTTCTTCTGCAAGCCAATCAGACCTGAACGGCGAGCCTCGGGACGAGCGTCGTCGTACGCACAGACTTCTTTCCCATCCAACGACACCGTGAGCTTAGTCCCATCCGCTGTCAGCAGGAACGTGTGCCAACCCCCCGACCCTTTGATCGGCTCAGCGGTCTTTTGCAGGCCCACAATCGCCCCGGTCAGGAACCCCGCCGGGTGTTCGTCGACGATGTTGACTTCGTAGCAATCTTTCAGCACATCCTTCGGTTCACGCAGCGTCCGCAGGAAGACCCCGCTGTTGCCGCCGGCGGCCATGCGATAGTCGCAATGGAACCGGTAGTCCGCAAACGGAGTGTAAGTGAGCAGCAGCCCCTTCGGCCCGCTGTCGGCTGTGATGGAACCTTCAGCCACGGACCAGTTCACGTCGGCGGCATTGGACTCCCAACCGAACAGCGAGTGGCCATCGGACAGCGAAATCCAGCCTTCGACGATCTCCGCGTCGGTTAGCGGATTGAAGTACGGCACCACTGGTCCCGGAGGTGCGACATCCTTCAGCGGGTCGTTCTTGGGCTTCGATGAGGCTCCCGGGTCGCTGGCCTGCTTCGCAGCAAGTTTCTCTTCCAATTCTGGAAGGACGCGCTCGACCGCATCGACGAGTTGGTCTGTCGTGAGTGCGGCAGGAGCCGGAGGCGCGGGAGTCGGGGGAGCGTTCGGATAGCATCCGAGCAGAGCGATGAGGCCGAAGCCCAGCCCCCAGCTGCGCAGACATGTGAACGGGCCAGTCAGGAATCGAGCGGGTGAGTGCATGTGTGGGTGCCAGAATAGAGTTCCCGTCCAACGGACCTCGACAGAACCGTCCGACATGCGAGAGACCTGTCCGGGTGCAGTCTATCGTGCGGGCGAGGAGCCGCAACGGGACACGGGAGTGTCCCGTAGTCATGCACGGTTTCACATGGGGCATCTCATCTCTGGCTGAATGCTGATCGCTGATGGCTGACAGCTTCCCCATCTTCAAGAAGTGCGTTGCCGTATGGATCAGCGGCCAGTGATTGGCAGCCGCATTCCAGACGACTACGATAGGGTCCGCTGTGTCCATGAATCGCACGGTTCTTCCGAAGTCGCCCACGAGGTGTCTCCCGGAAGGCCGAACGATTTGTGAAGCGCCCCAGCCACCGGACTGCGGCTTTCACCCGCCAGGACCAATTGCCATGCCTCACGAGAACTCGATGCTGCCCTACACTCTCCCGCCCCTGGGACTGAACCCCTCCACCACCGCTGCGGGCACCTCGCCGGGCAGCTTTGCGAAGAAGGGACAGATTGCGCCCGGAGTCGACGGCCGCTGGACGTTCGCCTCGCCCGATACGCCGGGGATGCCGCAGCCGAGTGATAAGACGGCTTGGGATTTTCTGCCGAGTGGGTGGAGGAGTATGGTGAGTGGTCAGAGGTTAGTGGTGAGTGAGGGAATCGCTTTCCTCCAATCCGACGGCACTACGCGTTCGGTGACGTGCCCAGCGGGCTTCAAGCCGTCCACTCAGCTCGAATCCGCCCGCCTCGGCATCATCACGCCGGAGATGGCCCGCGTCGCCGAACGCGAAGGCCACCTCACCGCAGCTCAAGTTCGCGATGAAGTCGCAGCTGGGCGGATGGTGATCCCAGCCAACAAGGTGCATCTCGGCTACCAGCTCGACCCAATGGCGATCGGGCGGGCCTCGAAGACCAAGATCAATGCCAACATGGGGGCCTCGCCGGTCTCGTCCAGCACCGATGAGGAGGTTGAGAAGCTCAAGTGGGCCGAACGCTGGGGGGCCGACACGGTCATGGACCTCTCCACCGGCGGTAACATCGACGAGTGCCGCCAGGCAATCGTCCGCCACAGCAACGTCCCCATCGGAACCGTGCCGATCTATTCGATGATCATCGGGCGGAAGCTGTTCGATTTGAACGTTGAGATTATCCTCGAATCGCTGAAGCACCAGGCAGCCCAGGGGGTCGACTACTTCACGATCCACGCCGGGGTGTTGTATGACCATCTGCAATACGTGCAGCGGCGGCTGATCGGGATCGTGTCGCGCGGCGGGTCGCTGCTTGCCAAGTGGATGATCGACCACGATGCCGAGAACCCGATGTACACCGCCTGGGACGAGATCTGCGACATCATGCGCGAGTGGGATGTCACGTTCTCGATCGGCGACGGGCTGCGTCCGGGTGGTCTCGCCGATGCCACCGACACCGCTCAACTGGCCGAGCTGTGTACTCTCGGCGAGCTGACCGAGCGGGCCTGGCGCAAGGGCGTGCAGGTCATGGTCGAAGGTCCGGGCCACGTCCCGTTCGACCAGATCGAATACAACATGAAGCTCCAGCGGACCCTCTGTCACGGGGCTCCGTTCTACGTCCTCGGTCCGCTCGTCACCGACATCTTCCCCGGCTACGACCACATCACCAGCTGCATCGGAGCGACTGCTGCGGGTTATCACGGGGCCAGCATGTTGTGCTACGTGACGCCGAAAGAGCATCTGGGTCTGCCGAAGAAGGACGACGTGAAGCAGGGGTGTATCGCCTACAAGATCGCCGCTCATGCTGCTGATGTGGCCCTCGGCATTCCGGGGACACGCGACCGCGACGACGAACTGACGAAGGCCCGCGCCGCCCTCAACTGGGAGAAGCACTTCGAGCTGAGCTTCGACCCGGATACCGCGAGGGCGTATCACGACGAAGACCTCGATGTCGACACCGACTTCTGCGCCATGTGCGGCCACGACTGGTGCAGCGTCCGCATCAGCAAGGAGATCGTCGAGTTCGCCAGCGGCAAGGAAGCCGGCTACCGCTGGGACAAGGCCAAAGTCACCGCCGCGTTGAGTGTCGAGCAGCAAGAGATCCTCGCCAAACGCGGCGTCCTCAGCCCCGACGAGATCCACAAACTCGCGAGTAAGACCCGCAAAGCCCTCGGTGCCGAAACCGGCAAGAAAGCCGACTGCCACAGCGACTACGTCGACCCGGAGGTAGCGAAGAAGCTGCAGGATGAAGAACTGGTCCAGTTAGGTGGGTGATGGCCGCGCCGCGTGAGGAGATCGACACATGGACAAACCGCCGCTGATTCGCCGAGTGGTGATCCACAACTACAAGAGCATCGCGAAGTGTGATGTGACCTTGGGGCGGTTCAATGTCTTTGTGGGGAGGAACGGTTCCGGGAAGAGCAACATCCTGGATGCGTTGCAGTTTGTATCGGACTGTTTGTCCACTGGGTCAGTGTCGTTCGCACTTGAGCAGCGAGGAGGAATGCAAGAAACCTTGCGTCGCTGCAAGAATCGTCCTGGAAGTTTTCGAATTGAACTAGAAGTTCAACTCTCCGCTGTGGTTATCCAATACTCGGTCGAAATTGAGTCAAAACCGCATGGCGGTTTTGTCGTCGCAGAAGAGAATTGCTGGAGGGACGGCACTGAGAATGGTCGTTCCTTTGTTGATGCATTCAAATGCAGGCGAGGAAAGATTGAGCTTTCGACGGATGAGACGCTGCCGAAGTCTGGTGTGTCTGAAGATCGACTCTTGCTGCCGATCGTTTCGTCGCTCCCAGAGTTCCGCGCATTGTACGATGTTCTATCTACGGTGAATCTATACAACCCTATGCCCCCCTTGATGCGTCTTCCGCATCCATTGGATGCTGGAGCTTCGTTACGAGGTAGTGGCAGCAATCTGACAGGGGCCGTAGCGAGACTGAGCCGTGATCGCCCCGGAACTTTACAGAGAATCGTTGAGTACCTTGGGCAGATTGTGCCTGGGCTGACTGGCGTGCAGCCACTCGAGATTGGCGGATACGAAATTCTGGAATTCCAATTGCAGGATTCCAGCGACCCCAAGCCCCTACAGTTCCAAGCTAAAAATATGTCCGACGGAACCATGCGATCCCTAGCGGTTCTCGTGGCGGCATTGCAATTCCTTGAATTGCCAGACTCAAACCAGGTCATCGGTATCGAGGAACCTGAGACGGCACTCCACCCGGCGGCGATGGCGGTCCTGCTCGATGCGCTGCGGGAAGCCTCCGTCAACACTCAGATACTGATCACCACCCACAGCCCAGATCTGCTGGATCGAGTCGACATCGAGACCGATTCGCTATTTGCAGTCTCAAATGAATCTGGCAGCACGGTCATTGCTCCCATCGATCGCGCTTCGGAATCCGCAATTCGCGACCATCTCTATACTCCGGGTGAACTCCTCCGAATGGATCAACTCGAACCACGAATCGACCGGCCAGTTGAGGAAACGTCACCGCAATGACTCGTGTCGTCGTGGCTCCAATCGTGGAAGGTGATGGTGAGGTTTCCTCACTTCCGATTCTGATTCGTCGAATCGGGCAACTCTATTGTCCGGATAGCTTTTTTGATGTTCTGAAACCAATACGAATGCCCGCTTCCAGTCTCATCAAAGCTGACGATCCATGCTTGCGGAGGGCCGTTGGTATTGCAGAGAAAAAGTTGACGGAATGTTGTGATTCGTCCGTGCGAAAGTTCGTTCTCATTCTGCTTGATGCGGAGGGCGGATGTGCAGCTACGCTCGGCCCACAGCTAAAACAGCGTGCATCAGAGATCGCTTCTCATCTCCGTATTGCTTGCGTGATTGCAGTGGATGAATACGAGACTTGGTTTGTCGCAGCGGCGGAATCATTGACGGACTACCTTGATGTCAATCCGGGCGAAGTTCCTTCCGAACCCGAAACTCGAGGGGCAAAGAAAAAATGGATCGAGGACAGATTTCGAAGCGGGAAGTACAAGGAAACGGTCGACCAGCCCAAATTCTCAGCCGCGATGGACCTCAGACTCTGCCGCAGCCGTTCGCCGTCATTTGACAAACTCTGCCGGGAGATCGAGCGGATGGCGACTCCCGGCGATGCTGTCGCTGTGACACAACGGCTTGATTGACTGAATCTCAGGCCAAAAATCGGGGCAACCATTCGACGCGCTGGCTTGGACTGGCAATAATCCTATCTCGCATGAAGACTCGGGGGGCTGACGCCGCCCCGCTCGCTGACTGTTGATTCACAAGGTTTCGTCATGACCGTCGCAGCTGCTACGAAGAATGTTCCCGATGCTCAAGGTCGCTTTGGGGAGTTCGGTCGCCGGTTCGTTCCCGAGACGCTGATGCACGCGCTGGAGGAGTTGACGGCGGAGTACGAGCGCGCCCAGGCGGACCCGGAGTTTCAGCGGGAGCTGGCGGACCTCTACAAGCATTACGTCGGTCGGCCCAGCCCGCTCTACTTTGCGGAGCGGCTCACCGAGTATGCGGGCGGGGCGCGGATCTACTTCAAGCGAGAGGATCTGAACCTCACTGGAGCCCACAAGATCAACAACACGCTGGGGCAGGTGTTGCTCACCAAACGCATGGGCAAAACCCGCGTCATCGCCGAAACCGGAGCGGGCCAGCACGGCGTCGCGACGGCCACAGCCTGTGCCCGGTTCGGGCTGCCGTGCGTGGTTTACATGGGTGAGGAGGATGTCCGGCGGCAGAAGCTCAACGTGTTCATCATGCGGATGATGGGGGCGGAGGTCCGCCCGGTGACGAGCGGGTCGCGGACGTTGCGGGATGCGATCAATGAGGCGATGCGGGACTGGATGGGGAGCGTCGAGGACACGCACTACATCCTCGGCTCGGTCGTCGGCCCGCACCCGTTTCCGATGATCGTCCGCGACTTTCAATCGGTCATCGGCAAAGAGTGTCGCCAGCAGTGCCTCGACCAGTTGGGGCGTCTCCCCGACGAGGTGATCGCCTGCGTCGGCGGCGGTTCGAACTCGGCGGGGATTTTCTATCCCTTCATTGAGGACCGCACCGTGGCCCTTACCGGGGTCGAGGCCGGAGGTCGCGGCCCGAACCCCGGCGACCACGCCAGCCCGCTCTCCTATGGCGTGAAGGGCATTCTCCACGGCAGCTATAGCTACGTGTTGCAAGATGACGATGGCCAGACGCTGGATGTCCACTCCATCTCCGCCGGTCTCGACTACCCCGGCGTCGGCCCCGAGCACAGCTACTGGAAGGACACAGGCCGCGTGACCTACACCGCGATCGAAGACGATGCGGCCCTCGCGACGTATCAACTCGTCGCTCGACAAGAGGGCATCCTTCCCGCGATCGAAAGTTCCCACGCTGTGGCCCAGGCCATCGAGAACGCCAAGAGGCGTTCGCCGAGCGAGGTGATTGTCGTGTGCCTCTCCGGGCGCGGGGATAAGGATGTGTATGAAGTCGCACGGCTCACGGGGCAGGACATCTGATCCTGTCCACTTCGTGACAACCAACCGCCCCGCTTCTTTTCGGGGAGCGATTGCCAATCGTGGTCGCGCTCGTGAAAATGGTTCTTCGAGCCACTCGCAAGCGCTTCGATCCTTCTGAGGGGTCGCGATCCCTGACCCGTGGCGAACGGCTCGACCCTCGCTCACGTCATCCTCGCGCACATCCTTGGCGTTCGGTCCATCGTTCACTGATTCAGGAGTACACTCATGGCTGGCGGCGGATCATCACAACCCAAAGTGGCACTGTCCAAGGAAGACGTGACGCGAATTCTGGCTCCGATCGTCGTCGGTACGAAGGGAGTCGAGCCCGAGATCAACAAGCTCTTCAAGATGCAGATCAAGATGGAGGCCTCCGACATGCACCTCCAGGTCGGCAAGCCCATGATCCTGCGCATGCGCGGCACCCTCCGCGAAACGGACATGCCGCCGATCTCCGAAGAGCAGATGTGGCGCATGTTCCTGGAGGTCATGGACGACCGCAACAAGTACGTGATGGCCGAAACCGGGGGAGCCGACTTTTCGCACATCGTCCATTACGAAGGCAAGAACTGGCGGTTCCGCGTCAACCTGCTCCGCCAACTCGGCCGGCCCGGTCTTGTCGCACGTAAGGTCGAACTGAACATCCCGAACTTTGAGGGGCTGTATCTGCCCCCGGTGATGGCCAGCCTGTGCGACTATGAACAAGGCATGGTGCTGCTGGCCGGGGTGACCGGATCGGGCAAGTCGACCACGATCGCCTCGATGCTGGACTACATCAATCACCGCAAGCGGGTCCACATCCTGACCATCGAGGACCCCGTCGAATTCGTCTACACCCAGGACAAGGCCCTCATCAACCAGCGCGAACTGGGTCAAGACACAGCCGACTTCCACGTCGCCATGAAGGGGGCGGTGCGACAAGACCCCGACATCATGCTGGTCGGGGAATTGCGAGACAAGGACACCTTCGAAACCGCGATCCATGCCGCCGAAACGGGCCACTTGGTGTTCGGCACGATCCACGCCTCGTCCGCCCCGTCCACGATCGGTCGTATCTTGGACCTCTTTCCGCAGGACATGCACCGCGCGCTGCGGTCCTCGATGGGCTTCAACATGAAGGCCATCGCGGCTCAGAAACTGCTAGCCACCATCGTCGACAAGCCCAAGCGGGTGCCGATCATCGAACTCATGATCTTCAATGCCACCATCAAGAAGCTGATCCTCGAAGGCAAGGACGAGAAGCTCTCAGCGGGCATCCGCCTCGGCAAAGAAGAGGGGATGCAGTTGTTCAACGACTCGATCTACCACTTCATCAAGAAGGAGTACATCGACCGCCCGACGGCGTTTGAAGTTTCGCCGAACGTGGACGAGCTCAAGATGATGATCAAGGGGATCGACGTGAAGGGTTCGGCGATGCTATAGGAGAGTGTGCCACGAATGTCCCCCGTCGGACGGGCTGGAAAGCCGTCCGACATCTGACCGGATGGCCGCTCCGCATCGTCGGGCCTATCATACGCTCCGCCCGGCGTTGCGCGTCGGGACGGGTGGAAAGAGTTTCCCGGCAGGGATTAACGGGGCGGACCAATGAAGTACGACGTGTTGGGAGTGGGCAACGCCCTGCTGGACATTCAGGCCCGAGTCGTCGATGCAGTCCTCGCCGATCTGCACTTCGCCAAGGGGATCATGACCCTCGTCGATGAACCGACGCAGGAGCAGGTACTCGGCAAGCTGCACGGGGTGGAGTTGCATCGTTGTGCGGGCGGCTCGGCAGCCAACACGATCATGGGGGTGGCGGACTTCGGCGGGAAGGCGGCCTACGTCGGCAAGGTCGGGAAGGATGAGATCGGCGAGTTCTTCCTCGGCGATCTGCGGAAGATGGGCGTGAGTATTGAGGCCACTCCGATTGAGGGACGGACCGGCACCTGCGTGGTCCTCATCACCGAGGACGCCCAGCGGACGATGCTCACGAACCTCGCTGCCTCCAGTCAATTGGGGCCGGATGACATCCTCGAAGCGGAAATCAAGCAGGCCAAATATGTCTACATCGAAGGCTATCTGTTCGGCGGCGAGCCGACGAAGAGTGCGGCCTTGCGGGCCATCGATCTGGCCAAGAAGCACGGTGTGAAGGTGGCCTTCACCGTCTCGGACCCGTTCCTGATTCAGTACAACCGCGATCTGTTTCTGAAGCTGATCGAAGGCCCGGTCGACCTGTTGTTCTGCAATCTCGATGAGGCCCGCGCGCTGACCGAACGTCATGACCCCATTGAGTGTGCGCGGGAGATTCACAAGCACGCCGAAAACGTGGCGCTGACGCTCGGCGGCGACGGGTCGATCCTCATGCACGAGGGCCAGGTCATCCCCATCGAAGGGGTGCCCGTCAAGGCCATCGACACCACCGGAGCCGGAGACATGTACGCTGCCGGAATTCTGTACGGCATCACCAACGGGCTGACCTGGAAGCAGGCGGGGCACCTCGCTTCGCACGCCGCAGCTCGCGTCGTCGCTCAAATGGGAGCGCGTCTGGAGCGGAAGTTTACGGCGAAAGAGATCGCGGAACTGACCACCGTGAGGTAGCTGCGTTCGCCAGAACGCGGGTAAGTGGAATAGGCTTCCAGCCTGTCGTCTGATGGGAACCATGACAGGCTGGAAGCCTATCCCACTTACCGGTCGAAGAAGCTTCCGGAGACGAACTCCATCGCGAACGGGGCGAGGATCACGAGCACGGCGGCCATCATCACCAGCATGGCCGGGAAGAGCATCTGCACCCCGGCCTCGCCCGCCATCGTTTCGGCCCGCTGGGTCCGCTTGATGCGGAGAAAGTCGGCTTGTCCACGCAGGACGTGAGCCAGCGGGGAACCGTGTTCTTCGCCTTGAATGATCGCTCCGACGAGGCTGGTGATCTCGTCGTCTTGCAGCCGGTCGCGCATCGATTCGAGAGCTGCCGAGCGAGCGCGGCCCAGGCTCAGCTCCGTCAACATGCGTCCGAATTCCTGACCAACCGGTTGTTCGGAGAACTCCCGAACCGCCTCCCGCAGAGCATTCATGAACGTGGCTCCCGCCTCCATCAGCAGATTCACGAGATCCAGAAAATACGGCAGCCGCGTTTTGATCCGCCACATCCGCCGGACTGCTTGGGAATGCAGCCGCCGCCTGAGCATGACACCGACAACCACGGCCAGCACCACGGCCATCACCAGGCCCGGCAGGCCAAACGTTTTCAAACACCACAGCCCGCCCGGCAGCGCGAACAGCACGGCATGAATCATCGTCGCCGCCAGCCACTCCTCCGGCTTCCACGCCCGCGCTGCCCCGGAGACATGCAAGTCGCGCAGCACGTCCGGAAGCGATTCGGAAAACATCCGCCGACAGAACTCACTGAGCAACCGCACCAGTGGCTCCAATAACCGCACCGTCAGACTCGCCGCCCGCAAATCCGCCAGCCGCACGACATCAAACCGATCCGGATCGACCCCCTCCCCGGTCGTCCGCTCCAGCGCCGCCCGCACCGTCACCACCAGCACCGCCACAGCTGCGCCGATCAGACCGCACGAGATCCAGAACAAGGTATGAGGGTTGGTCATGGGTGGTCCGTAGTTAGGGCAAGAGCGAGTCTCGCAATTCATCAGGGGACAGGGACTTCCGCTGTCCTCGCTGAATCCGAAGAATGCGGACTGTGTCCTCATCAATCGTGAAAATGACCCGGAAGACAGCGGGCCGTTTTCCAAACAACAACTCTCTCAGTTCGACATCGATCGTTCCATTCTCGCGCGCCCAACTACATCGATCCGGGCGTTGATCCAGGGTTTGCATAGCAGTGTGAAATCGATCGAGCCAGCGGAGAGCATCGGGCTGAGAGAACCGGGCGACGTACTCGAAGTACGCTTGCAGGTCGCCGGCGGCCAACCGCTGCAGTTTGACCCGATATGTCATTCATTGGCTCCATACGTCGCACTCGCTCGAATGCTTCGCATCACCTCATCCAACGGAAGGCCGGGATCGCCTTGTCGCCATTCGTCGACGGCGGCCTGGACTGCGACGAGATCCTCGTCCTGTTGGGTGAGTGCCTCGAGTGCCGATCGCAGCACATCGTCTTCGGTTTGGTAGCGACCGGTCGACATCTGATGGGCGACCAGCGTTTCCACATCGGGAGGGATTGTGTAGGGCATCAATGTTCTCCGGGGGCTTGGCTCGCGGCAGTGCAACCGACGCGTTGAGTTCAGAGGAACAGGGGGCTGACTTTGTCGCCTTTTGCTCCGCAAAAGAGCGTCCTTTTTCGGAGAAAAAGGCGACAATCGACGCACCACCCGCCAGTCTCAGTCATGGGCATTCTACACGATCCCCTGAGAATTTGATGACTCCGCCGACAATCGTCGAATGCACTCGCCCCGTCGCGGGCCGGTCGTGGAACGGGGGGTTCTGGCCCAGAGACCGGAACCGCGTCGTATCGATGCGGTAGGTCGCCGCCGGGTCGATCAGCGTCAGGTCGGCGACCGTGCCGGGGGCCAGGGTCTTGGTCGACTCCAGTCCGAACAGCCGCGCGGGGCCGGTCGTCAGTTTGGCGATCAGCTCGGGCCAAGTCAGATGGCCCGGCGTGATGAGGGCCTCGACGCACAGAGGCAGCAGCGTCTCCAGGCCGGAAATGCCGAACGGCACCAGATCGATCTCGCGGGCCTTCTTCTCCGAGGCGACTGGCGTGTGGTCCGCACTGATCGTCTCGATCGTTCCGTCCTTCAGGCCCGCGATCAGTGCGTCGATATGAAACTGAGTGCGCAGCGGCGGATCGACCTTGTAGTTGGCGTTATACGACTCCATCTCTTGATCGGTCAGCAGCAGGTGATGCGGCGTCACATCGGCGGTGACTTTCACCCCGCGCTTGCGAGCCTCGCGAATCTCCTCCACGCTGTGCAGGGAGGTCACCGCCATCAGGTGAATCCGCCCCCCGGTCAGCTCGGCCAGCGCGATGTCCCGCCGGACCATGATTTCCTCTGCAGCGGCCGGCATGCCACGCAGACCGAGGACGCTGGAGTAGTAGCCTTCGTGCATCACGCCGCCCTGGACCAGTTCCGGGACTTGCGGGAAGTGCATGATGACGCTGTCCCACATGCGGGCATATTCGAGAGCGCGGCGCATGACTTCAGCATTGGCGATCGGCTGTTTGCCATCGGTAAAGGCGACCGCTCCCCCCGCGATCAGCCCGCCCATTTCGGCGAGTTCCTTCCCTTCGCGGGCTTTCGTGACGGCCCCCAGTGGCACCACGCGGCAGTTCCCCGCGCGTTCGGCTTGCTGCCGCACGAACTCGGCTGCGGCGCGCGTTTCAACGACCGGATCGGTGTCGGGGAGTGAGGCGACGAGCGTGAAGCCGCCAGCCAGGGCCGCAGCTGTGCCAGTGGCAATGGTTTCGTCTTCCTCGAAGCCCGGTTCGCCGAGTCCGACGCGGCAGTCGATGAAGCCGGGGCAGACGATCAGCCCGCTGGCATCAATGACGCGGTCGCAGGAGCGTGGGGCTTCCGAGAGGGGAGCGATGAGGCCGTCGCGGAGAAACAGGTCGCCAACGGTGTCTGTGCCGGTGAGGGGGTCGATGAGGCGAGCGTGGCGGAGGAGGAGGGAGGGGAG
>JAYTFV010000383.1:0-25973 GCA_043734065.1 Planctomycetota bacterium | reverse complement strand
GCAGCGGCTGTGAGAGTCCGGGTCCGTGGATGCGGCCGCCCCAGTTGCCGTGCTACAACCGGACGATCGATGACTGCGTGGCTTGCAAGGTGGCGCGGGATGTGGCCCGGCAGAAATTGTGTACCTTGTACGAGTGCGACGCGGACACTCCCTGGCCGAGCAGCGATTTCCAGGCGGGGTTCTGTCAGGCTTACGCCGACATCGCCATGGGCAGCCAGGGACAGGTGCCCGTCGTGCCACCGGCGGCCTATTGGAAGAGCTGTCAGAGAACGGTCCAGGGGCATCAGCGTGCCCAGGAATGGCTCTCGGGGTACGCGATCGGGGCCTCAAATGCGATGGAGTGTCGCGGTCCATACAACCGGGTCATTGCCAGTGGCAGTGCCGCTCCTTGTCCCCGACGCCGCGGGAATGGATGCGGTCTGGGCGTCGCGGTCCCGGCGGCCAGTGGGGGTCAGCCGTGGAGTCCGGAGCCTCAGTCCACACCCATGAGTCAGCAAATCGGGCCACCCTCCGCAGTCGCTGCGGTGAATCAGCCAGCGGGGTTTTACCCCCCAGTCCTGCCGATGGGGCAACAGTTCCGGCCCGAGCTCCCCGTGACGCCGGTGAGTCAGGAATTCATGCCCGTCTCTCCAGTCCCCGTCATGGCCATCGGTCAAGAATTCCAGCCCGTCTCCACGGGTCAGGCAGAGAACGCTCACGCAGAGAACGGTCACGCAGGGTTCAGAGTGCAGTAGGCCGGGGCTGGCCCGCCCGTTGATGGATCAACGGGCGAGCCAATCACCCCTTCGACAATGACGGCACGCAACAGGGATGTGAAGCCAATGCCCAAACGCATCATCGCAATTCTCGGCAGCCTGCTCCTCGGCAGCGGCTGCTCGGCTGTCCACTGCATGCACGGTGTTCCGGCGGCCTATATGCCTCCGGAGTACATGGCGGAAAGCCGGGAAGGCAAGTCGACCATCGACTTGAGCCTGCTCCAGCGCTCTCATTCCGATCGCTACCGGATTGAGGCCGGGGATGTCCTCGCGATTTACGCGCCCGGTCTGCTGGGACTGGTGGATACTCATCCGGATCAACCGCGCGGTGAAAATCCGCCGATTAACAATCCCCTGAATACGACCGATCGGCCCTCGCTCGGCTTTCCGGTCACCGTGCGTGATGACAACACGATTCAGATTCCGCAGCTTCCCGCCATCGATGTGTATGGACTGACGGAACGCGAAGTGGAAGAACGGTTGCGACAGGCCGTGCAACAGACCGGCCTGCTGGCCAAGGAGACCCAGCCGCGACTCGTGGTCAGCATCATGCGGCCACGCACGTATCGCGTTCTGGTCTGTCGACAGGAGTCCAACATGGTTCCGATGGCGACTCAAATGGCAGGGATGATCGACATCGGGCGGGCCGGAAAGGGGTCGTCTCGGGTGGTCGACCTCCGAGCCTATGAGAACGATGTGGCGCATGCGCTGGCCCAGCCGGGCGTGGACGGTCTGCCCGGCCTGGATGCCCGCAACGTGATCTATGTGATCCGGGCTCGGAATGGCCGTGGCCCTGCGGCCGTTCCGCTGCATGGCGATACACAACCGACCCCGCTCACCGATTCCGGACGCGGCTTCACCCCTCGAGGCTCCGTGATCCGCGGACAAAATCCCCCCCGCGGCTGGGGTTTCCCCACCACTCACAACAAGAAGCAAGGTCACAGCCAGGGTCACAGCCAGGGACAGAGCCAGGGACAGAGCCAGGGGCAGAGCCAAGGCCCCGCGCCATACGCCTACATGAAGGCGACGCAGTACACGCTGTCCGGGAGGGACATCGCTCAGGGGTCGACAGGCCCCGCCCTCATCGAGCCAATTCCGGGGACCGCCCCCTCGCCGACCCAGAGCCCGTACGGGCCATCGGCTCCCCAGGCTCCGGTGTCCCAGAATCCGAGCTATACGGTTCGCAGCTCTGCCGGACCGACGGCCTCCCGGTACGCCCTTAATCCGATCGCTGTCTCGGCAGATTCTGCCGCTCCGTCGGACTACCAGCCGGTGCAATATGCGGCTCCGCAGAACCCCGGACCGCAATCTACCGGACCGCAATACTCCGCCCCAGTGAACCAGGGCCCCACCGCAGGACCGTGGCCCGCTCCCAACGCCGTCTACTCGTCGCCGGTGATGGGATCGCCTGTCGATTCACGCTATTCGATGCCGGACAACTCGATGCCGGGTTCCCCCATACAGGACAACGCCATCGGGCCAGAGCCACTCCTGATGGACCCTGCTCAGGCCGGGAACATGGGGGCGGAACTACCACCCCCGGTGTGGGAGCAGACACTCCAGGACTTCGATCCCACCATCCAGAACAGCCAGGTCATCAAGATTCCCGTCCGTCTGGCACCGGGTGAAGAACTCAATCTGTCGGAACAGGACGTGACGCTCTACGACGGTGACATCGTCTTCATCGACAATCGCGACACCGATGTGTACTTCATCGGCGGTCTGCTGGGCGGGGGGCAGTATCCGCTGCCGCGCGATCGAGATCTCCACGTGCTGGAAGCGGTGTCGCTCGCTCAAGGCATGAACAGTACCCGCACGGGCAGCCAGGGCTTGCAGTCCTCGGGCGGCGTCTCGGCTCTCAACCGCGACATCACCCCCAGTGCCAGCCGACTGCTGATCTTGCGGAAGGTCGGCTGCAACCAGCAACTCACGCTGGAGGTCGACCTGTATAAGGCGCTGCGTTACCCCCACGAGAATATCCTGGTCCAGCCGCGAGACATGCTGATCCTGCAATACACACCCACTGAAGCGGTCATGGCCTTCACCCAGCGTAACCTCTTCGAAGGGGCCCTGCTGGGGATTGCCGCCGGACAACTGACGAGCGGGAGAAGCGGCAGGTAAGTCGGGGGAGGACATGGGGAGTTTGTGGCGCTCGCCGCTCGCCCACTTGCCCACTTGCCGAACAGGCGAGCCGGGCGGCGTCAGCCCCCGGTCTCTTTCGCCCGCCGCACGGAGTCCAGGGGCTGACGCCGCCCGGCTCGCTGGCATGGGCGTTTGGCCCAGTTCCGGCGACCGTGGAGACCTTTCCTCTTGACCCCTCGGCCCGAGCGTGGTCTAGTCCGTCCCAGACAAGACTCCTTCGGAGCGTGAGCCACCCGCTCGCGCGCCGGAGATCTTCACAAAGATGTGACCGTCAAGGGAATGGATTCTCGTGCGCGACCTGAAGAGACTGATTCCGTTCATGTGGCCGCACCGGCGGAAGTACGTGATCTCGTGCGTCTTTGCCTTGATCGTCGCAGTGCTCTGGGGCGGCAATCTGACCATCATCTTCCCGGTGATGCAGGTGTTGCTCAAAGAGAAGACGCTTCAGACTTACGTCTCCGAAGAGATCGCTCGGGAACGCGAAACCCAACAGACCGAACGCAGCGAGATTGCTCTGCTACAGACCCAGGCGGACGCGCTCCGTATGGCTCACCAACCGCAGGAATCGCAGCAATTTAGCGATACCCTGCTCAGACTCTCGCGACATCAGGACGAACTGGCGAGTGCTTCCAACCGGGAATGGTGGATGCTCCAACTGCACCGGGTGGTTCACACCTCCTGGTTCCCGACCTCCGAATATCGCACGTTCCTGTTCATCATCCTGGTGGTGGTCGCCTCGACCTTCGTCAAGGGAGCGTTCACATTCTGGCAGGATGTCCTCGTCGGGGAATGTGCGGAATCGGCCGTGGCCGGGGTCCGCAAGCAGTTGTTCCGCAAGATGCTGCAACTCGACTACCAGACATTTTCACATGAGGGGACCGCCGGGCTGATGTCGCGGTTCACGTATGACACGGAGATGCTGTCGCAGGGGATGGGAGTCGTGGGTGGTCGGTTCGTTCGCGAACCGCTCAAGTGCATCGCCTGCGCCGGGCTGGCCTTCTGGATCAACTGGCGACTGACACTCCTGTCGCTGCTGGTCCTGCCGTTGATTGGTTTCGTGTTTGCCTACATGACCAAGATGCTCAAGCGGGCCAGCCGCCGCATGATGGAGAGCATGACCCGCATCTACCGGATTCTCGAAGAGTCCTTCGATGGCATCAAGGCGGTCATCGCTTTCGGCACCGCTCACAAGCATCGCCGCATGTACGAAGACGAGTACAACGCCTATTACAAGAAGGCCGTCCAGGTCGTGCGCATCGACTCTTTCGCCAAGCCCACGATGGAACTGCTCGGCATTCTGTCCCTGTTTGTCGCCTTGCTGCCGGGAGCCTATCTGGTCCTCCGGCACAAGACCTCGATCTATGGCATCCAACTCGCCGAACAGCCGATGTCGGTGGAACAGTTGGGCGTGTTGTATGCGATGCTGGCCGGGATGCTCGACCCCTGTCGCAAGATGAATGGTTCGATTTCCAGGCTGCGGCGGTCGATGACGGCCTTCGAACGCATCCTGGAGATGCTCGATGCCAAACCCCAGATTCGCCAGATTCCCGGTGCCGTCCCGCTGCCCCGGCATGCCGCATCAATCGAGTTCCGCAACCTGACGTTTCGCTATGCCCCGCGGGGAAATGCCGAACCGCGCGGCCCGGTTCTGAATGGGTTCAACCTGAAGATCAAAGCCGGCGAAGTCGTGGCCATCGTCGGCCAGAACGGCTGCGGCAAGTCGACTCTGGTCCAGTTGCTGCCTCGGTTCTTCGATCCGCAAGCGGGCGACATCCTGATTGACGGGGTGCCGATCCAGAACGTCCGCCTCCCCGATCTGCGCGACCAGATTGGCATGGTGACGCAGGAGACCAACCTGTTCGACATGACGCTGCGCGAGAACATCACCTACGGCAGCCGCGATGTGGATCAGTCTCGTCTCGATGCCGTGGCGGAGAAGGCCCACCTCGCTCCGATCCTGGAACAACTCCCCCAGGGGTACGACACGATCCTGGGCGACAAGGGAAAATCCCTGTCCGGCGGTCAGCGACAGCGGGTGGCACTGGCCCGCGCGATTCTCCGCGACCCGGCGATTCTGATCCTGGATGAGGCCACCTCCGCAGCCGATGCGGAGAGCGAGGCCTTGATCCATGAGACCCTCCAGGAGTTCGTGAAGGGCCGCACCGTACTGCTCATCACGCACTCGATGTCTCAGAGCCTGCTCGACTTCGTGACCCGCATCGTCGTGATGGATCAGGGGCAGGTCGTGGCCGATGGGACGCACGCCCAACTGCTGGCCATCAGCCCGATGTACCAGCGTCTGTTCCAGTCCCCATCGCGCCGCGAGGCCGCGTAGTGTGGTCCGCAATTCCAAACCTGGAGCGACTCATGTCCCATGACGACCAGCGAGCCGGGTGGCGTCAGCCCCCGGACCTTGGGCACGCCCGCACGACCGTTCGGGGGCTGAGGCCCACCGGCTCGCCTGCGTTGTATTTGCTGGCTGCGCTGGCCGTGTGTGCGACATTGAGCGGCTGTGAAATCGGTCGTCAACAATTCCAGATGAACAGTAACTCGCGCTCCCCATTCTTCGGCTTCGATCTGCTGCCGCGTCGCAAGACGACGAGCATTGTGAGTCCTCCGACCGGTCAACAACTGGCGTCGGCGGACGCGGTCGACAGCGGCATCGAAACTGCCAGCGAAACTCCCGAACGCCGCCGGTTCTGGCAGCGTCAGGCCAAGCCGGTGGACAGTGCCCCGGCCACGATCGTACTCCCGCTCTCGAAGCCGAACCCGGACCAGCCGATCAATCGCGGTCCGGTAGAACTCTTGCCGTAAACGCCCTCGGGACCGAGAGCAACGGAAGGCAACGACCTCGGTCCCAAGCGGAGCTTGGGACCGAGAGGAATGAGGTGATCCTCAGCGGCAAGAATCGCCGCTTTCTCATCCGGATCAGCGAGCGTTAGCCCTCGTTCCCTCGTTCTGGCTCACGGGACGCCTCACCCCCCTTGACCGAACTCCGGCCTTGTGCGACAAGCCCGGCCCCTTCGGTACCGAACTCCGCGATTCCGCGATCCTGCGGTGCCTCTCCCGTCTCCCCTCCGCCTGACCGGAGTTCCCACTCGCGGAACCCGGCCCCCGTCGGCAAGGACGCTCCCATGCTCCGCTCGATCTGTTCTCTCCGGATGCCGTGGATTCTGGTCTGCATGCTGCTGTGCCTCAGCTCCGGGTGTACCAAAATGCTCACCCAGCAGGCGGTGGACCGGTTTTCCCAGAGCCTGGAGGACAAGAACTATACGAACCTCAAATTGGCCGTCTCGAACCGCTTTGAAGAGCGCGCTCTCCGCCGCGAAGAGTCTCTTCGCGATCTCGCCATCCTCGCCATCCCCACCGGCAAGAACAAGATCATCGACATCGAACAGGTCTCCAAAAACGAGGTCCGGGCCAAGGTCGAGGTCGGCAAAAGCAAGGCGGCCCGCGAGGTCGTCTACACCCTCACCCGCGACCCCAAGATCCAGCGCTGGGTCGTCGATGATGTGTCCCTCAAGCAGGACAGCGGACGCGGCGAAGTCACCCGCTCAGCCATCGAGCAGCTCGACCTCGTGATGTCGGTCCGCGACTTCGTCGACGCCTGGCACAGTGGAGATCGCGAGAAAATCCTGGCCGTCACCAGCCCGGAGCTGCGCGAGCCGCTGGAACAGTTGCCCTCGGCCTGGCTGACCCAGCTCGCCGCACATGTCGCGGAACAGACGCCTCAGCAGAAGTCACTCCGGCCCGATGCGCGGCTCAAGGATGACAAGGCGGTCGTCGGCGTCGGTCGGGTGCTGGTCGAGTTTCAATTGATCGATGGCCATTGGTTCGTCCGCGATGCCGCCCTGGAAGACCAGGCCGACACCGTGCGTTCGGCTCTCAAGTTGGCCATTGCCTTGCGTCAGACCCAGAGTTTCCTGGAGGCGTACGCCGCCGGAGACAAGGACAAACTTTCGAAAATTGCCTCCAGCGAGTTTCATCAGGGCTGCCTCGTGGCTGCCGACCTGGCGCAGGTGCCCGTGCCGACGGCCGCGTTGTTTGCCAAGCCTTATGAGGCCCGGCAGCAGAAGGAGCATCTCGATATCGTCCTCAAGTCCGAGAAGGGGGCCGTCCTGGTGTCTCTCGACACCAAGAGCGCCACCGGGTCGACCACCCCAGAGAAGGCCGCAGTCCCCCGCGTCTCGGAAGTGACTCTCGTCGAGGACGGATCGCGCGAAGCGCGGCGTCTGACCTCGCTGTTTCTGGCGGAAACGATGGTCCAGCTCTATGCCGAAGCCCTGATTGTGCGGGACGTGAAACGCCTGCAGACGATGTCGACCCGCGACTTCTCGGAGCGGGTCTGGAGCCGCATGCGCCCCGACATCCTGCAGGCCCTCCCGCTGCCCGAGATCGAGGCCGCGACGCCCGAGATCCTGAATATCACCTATGCGGGAGCCAAGACCGAGATCACTGTCAGCCAGGGCTCACGGGCGCTGACTTACGTCCTGCATGCGACCCCGGGACGGATGGAGATCGAGGACGTGCTGATGCCAGTCGAGAATCGTCCGTCCTCGCTGAAAACGACGGTCGAACACCTGATCCCGGTCTATGAATTCATCGCCGGAATGGCGGGCAACAACGTCGACCGCGTCCGCCAATGTTCCGCCGAAAGTTTTAACTCCATGATCTGGCAACAGCTCAGCGAGATTCCGGAGATGAGCGTGGACCCGGTGAAGCTGCTCACGTTGCCGCTGACCGGCATGCTGATCAATGACACCGTGACCCGCCTGCGATTCGGGGATGCGAAGCGGGGGGCCGAGGTCGACATCTCCCGCGACAATGGGGAGATGCGAGTCCACGATATGGTGCTGATCACCGGCACAACACCACGCGACCGGATCGAACTGCTCGCCACGATGCGACGCATGATTACCGCCGGACTGGGTTCCGATGGGAAGATCCTGCAAGCCAAATCGGAAACCCCCGGCTCCCCTCGCATGAAAGCCTCCCAGCGGATCCAACAGGCGATCCAGGTCGAGTAGTCGTCGATCAGAATTGATTCCCATCTGAACGAGTCCGCCCCCCACGCCATTTCAAGCGAGCCGGGCGGCGTCAGCCCTCGGACTTTCAGACATCGCTGCCCCGCGCCAGAGGGCGGGCATGCACGCCCAGTCGCCCACATTCTGGTGAAACGTGGCGACGACAGAATGTCTCACGTCCTCCCGCGCGAAGTATCATCGACCTCGGCTACGGCTTGGTCCCCGGCAGGACATTCGGTGTCGACTCCGGAAGCGTTCGAGGTGTTGTGCCAGGCTGGCTTGGGCTGTCGACAGCGGGCAGGACGTTGGGGACAGTGTCGGGCCCAGCGGCGGGTTCCGGCAGGGGGCCTGGTGTGGGGGGCGGCGTCGGTTCTGCGGCACCGGGAAGCTGGTTCGGATCGGCGGGCGGCTTCGGCCCCACCGGTACGGGCGCAGCTCCCGGAAGGTTCAGAACCTCAGTCGGTGGAGTAGGATTGGGGGGAGTTGGCGGCGCGGGCGGAGCCTCGGGGGCGGCGACCTCCGCGGGCTTGTCCTTGTCCTTCTTGTCCCCACTCCTCAGCCAGGACCAGAGCATACTCATGCCCGCGATGACGACGACGATGGCGATTAACGCCGCCAGTTGGTTCTTGGGGTCTTCAAACGGGTGCGGAGCCTCCTCGACCTCGGACCGCTTCTTCTTGGGCTTGAAGACGAAGGCGGGCGGGGGAGTGACATCCGTGTCGTTCTCGGGGACGGTAAAGCTGTAGCCTTCGACATCGTCGCTGGCTTCCAGAGTGTTCGATTCCGGTGCTTGAAGGGCTTCGGCAGGCGGGAGTTTTTCGTAGCCGGAATGGCTGGGGGCGGGGAGCGGGGCGCTCTCGTCGCCGAAGGCCTTGGCCGGGGACATCGTTCGCTTGAAGCCGGGATCGTGCGAGACGACGACTTGTGAAGTCTCGTCGTCCGCCGAGGAGACCAGCGGACTCCCATCGGTCTGCGACAGCGGCACCCCCATCAGCGGCGGAGGCGGAATGATGATGGTCTGATTACATTTCGGACAGGTCACCGTGCGACCCGCCCGGCTGGCGTCACGGGCCTCGAGCTTGGCCCGGCAATGGGGACAGCCGAAGAAATATCCCGCCATGAGTGACCTCGATCGTGGGGCATGCTGGAGCTTGAAGTCCTGCGATCATAACAAAAACAGCGGTCTGTATTGTAGCGCGTCGTTGGGATCGACGCTTCAGCGCTTCAGCGATTCAGAGTGCGATTGTGCCAGATATCGAGCGGCACGCTCCGCTTCGCAGAGCCTTCGCGTCGCGGCTAAATGGGAGTTGGCGGGGTGTCCCGCGTCATGTGTGTCTCATGATGCGGAGCGTCGTGCCACAATCAAGGGTTCGTCACGGGTCCATTCCCTGGGGAATGACTCGGAGTATACGGAGTCACGGTCGGCGGGGCCGGGGTGTGGACGGGCGGCGGAGTCGGGGCGGGCGGGCGGCTCAGCCAGGCCCAGGTTCCGGCGCAGATTCCTGCGCTGCAGACGGCTACCAAGGCCCAGGTGCCGTACGGCGGGGGTGTCTGGGGGGTCTGTTCGAGGTACTCAATGCGGGCATTCAACTCGGGCCAGAGACTCTGCGGGTTGTCGTACGTCGGGTCGGGGTCGGAGGCTCCCAGCAGGACCATGGAGGACTGGAGCGACTTCGATCGCAGACGGCAATCGGGACACGTGGCGACGTGGCGACGCAACTCCTCAATGCGCGCGGGATCGTCGAGATCGTTCCCGACCCAGAGCGCTAATTCGAGGCGGACTTCGTCGCAGGTCATTGCGTTCACGGGGGAGGAGGGGAGGAGGGAGGAGGGGGGAGGGGGGAGGGGAGGAGGGGAGGAGGAGGGAGTGGGGGAGACACTCTGGCTGATGGCTGATGGGAAGCCACTCCAGTTCTGGCTCCCGACTCCCGACCCCCGACTCAACTCTTCGGCTGTCGTCTCGACCAGGCTTCCTGGAAGCGGTTGCGGGCTTCGGCCAGGCGCCAGCGGATCGTAGCCTCCTTGCGGTCGAGAATCGCGGCGATCTCGCTCGACGAGAACCCTTCCAGATCCCGCAGGATCAGCACCGTGCGGAACTGTTCCGGGATCTGGTCGATCACATGACGAATCTCTTCGTGAAGTTCCTGCTCAACCTTTGGGTCAACTGTGGCTGGGTCGGGGGAGCGGTCTCCGGCGTAGTCGGTGAAGAAGAACGACCAGATTCGCCGCCGCCGCTTCTGCTTCCGATGATAGTCCAGCGTGAGGTTCACCCCAATCTGAAACAGCCACGGAGCAAATCGGCGAGACGGGTCGAACTGGCCGATCCGCTCGTAGACGCGGAGGAATGTCTCCTGAGCCAAGTCTTCCGCAATATCCGGGTCACGGATGAAGCGTCCAATGACGCGCAGCAGACGCCGCTCGTACCGCTTGACCAGTGTCCCAAACGAGTCGCGCTTCCCGCGCCGGGTCTCTTCGACCAAGCGGGCATCCCCCGCTCGGTCGTCCCCGTCGACGGTTGTCTCATCTGGAACCATCTTCCGCCACTGCTCGGTCTTCATGTCCGGCTCCTGTGGAGTCTGTGGCCGGTCTCAACGCCTCTGTTATAGGAGGGATACGGCGACTCTGGGAGAAGTGTTGGAGGTTTATGCAGGAATTTTAGAAGTCGGACGAGCATGAGCACTTTTCGGGACCGCAGAGAGATGTTGTAGCAACACATATCCATACCATGCGTTGCGACGATTGTATGACTCACGTCTGGCCGGTGCAGTCGCCCAATGGCGGACTCCTGGCTCCGAGTCGGTGGCACGGGAATGCTCCGCATTCTCAATGCCTTCGCGTCGCAGCTCAACGGGAGGCAGGGGGGAAGTCAGTATCACATCTTTAGGCGAGCGGTCGGTCATAGTTTCCCCGTAAGACGGCCTTTCCAGGCCGTCTCGCCGCGAGAAATGCAAGAAGACGGCCTAGAAAGGCCGTCCTACCCGGTCGGCTGTCTCTGTCCGCTCGCCTTACGGCGAGACCGCGGCCACTTGCAACTCATTCACCACCGAACGCACGCCGGGTTCCTGGCGGGTGTAGATTTCGGCCAGTTTACGGGCGTCTTCGGTGGCGACCCGGCCGGTCAGGGTGGCCACTCCCTCATCGGTGAGGGCTGTGTTAACGCCCGAGATTCCGGTGAGGCGTTTCATGCGAGGGCCCAGTTTGAGCTGCGTCGCGGCGAGGCTGGCCTTCGGGTAGGTGAAGGCAATCTTCTGCTGAGGTCGGGCTCGCTTCTTGTTGGCCCGGCTGGTCGTCCCCTGGTTCCCCTGCTGGCCGTCGTCCATCTGGTTGAACTGCGGAAGGAGGCTGGTGTTGGCGTTTTGCATCGCATTGCGGTTGCCCACGAAGGCGGTGTTGCCTCGGCCCGTGAAGCCATTCTGGCCAATCATAGCCCCGACCGATCCATTGGCAGCGTTGAACAGAGGCTGATTGGCGGTACTCATGGCCGGTGCGGATCCACCCGAGCCGCCAGCACCCCCTGAACCCCCGGTCCCCAGAGCAGACCCCAGAGCCGAACTCCCGGTGATTCCGCTCGCTCCCGTGGCACTGGTGGTGCCTTGAGTCGCGCCCTGCTGCGTGGCCCCCGCCGTTGTGCCTCTGGTGCTGGTCTGCGCACACGCCACCGTCGACAGGACACCGACGCAGAACCAGACCGCCAAGGTTGTCATTCGAACTGAGACCATGTCCACACCTCAGAACCCACGTCTCCGCGCCACCGACGAATCTTCCCGGATTATCTTATCAGATTTTCCAGCCTGTCCAGATCATTCCTCCTCGACTTCGGTTAAAGGATGCCTCGGATTTCCAGGCACTGGCTCGGAGGAATCGCCAGAGTCAGGAGTGGTCGAGTCGCCGGAGTCTGCCGAATTCGGGAGTTCCTCGGCCCGTGGATTCGAGGGAAGTAGAGGATGCAGCCTGTGACCGGCTGATTCTGCCTGATGCCGGAGTGGGGGGGCATCGTCCTCGACTTGAGAGGCGTCCACGACGGCCTGCTGGAGGCTTTTGAGCGTCCGGCTGTCGCGGGTCGAGGCTTGGACGGCTCCCAGCGAAATCCCCAGGGTGGGGTGCCGGTTCGAGTCGGCCACCGCTTGGGGGTCACTGATTAACTGGGACCAATCCGAGGTCACGATCCCCTGCCCCTCACCGGCAGCCAGCTCGGCTGCCGCCTTGACCACGTGGCTGATTTTCGGTGCGTGGGAAGAGTCTGAGTCATGGCCCCCTAAATCGATGACCGCCATTTTCGAGTAGATCGGCAAGCCCCCCTCGGGGGTGAATCGCACCCGCAACGAGCAGGATGCGGAAGACATCCCCTTGCGGGTGTAGGGGATGAAAATCTGATACGTGGTCCCCAGGTTGGAGGGGGTCAGAAAGGCGTTCCAGACCGCCGCAGGGAAGTCAAACTGGTGGAGCGGTTTGGCCGAATCGCCGTCGACTCCTTGTGCATCGAAGACATAGATGCGGACATCCCCGTTGGCTTTGACGGGTTCTTTGATCCCGTTCGCGAAGAGCAGAATCTGCCCACCGAATCCACGACTGGGCAGATTGTCCAGCCCGCGACCTTCCGCAGCTTCCCAGATGCAGAGGATCTCGTTGACAGGGTGCCGCGCATCGGCTTCGACGAACCGGAACCGGGAGAACAGAGGCACCGCACTGCACCCCGTGGCGAAGAGGAGCAGCAGTCCGAGCCAGGTGCGGAGGGGGATGCGGAGCATGGGGGGGCGTTGAGGGGAGGAGGGGAGGAGGGGAGGAGGAAGCCCAGGGGTTGCAACCCCTGGGCTTTGCTCCGTGACGACTGACGACTGACGACTGACGACTGACGACTTCCCACTCATCTCGTCGCTTTTGAGTTCTTCTTGAACAGGTTCCGTGACTTGACAATCGGCTTCCGGGAGTTCGTCGCGGGAGACTCACCCTTCATCTGCTGGATCGGCTGAGGGGTCGTTTCCTCGTACATTGGAGCGGGTGCGAGTCGGGGAGCCACGACGGCTGCCGGAGTGGGATCGACTGTCGGGGCGGGCTCGGTTGCGGGAGTGGGTTGCAGGGGGAGCGGCTGCATGGTCGCTTCCCAGGTTGGCTGATCCAGGGGGTCCGATTCGGCGGGCACGCCGAAGAGCGGGCCGTGGATCAATTCGGCCTCATCTTCAAAGTAATGCAACCGCTGCGCTTCGACCCGCTTGATGTTCTCGGAGTCCTCCTCGCAGCGGATCACGCGGGGGGTCAGAAAGATCAGGAGTTCTGTCCGTCGATGGACGTGGGAGTCGAAGCGGAAACCAGTCCCGATAATCGGGATATCCCCCAACCAAGGAACCTTGCGTTCAACAGTGTCTTCGGTGTTGGTAATCATTCCCCCGAGAACAATCGTCTGACCATCGGGAACTTTCACGACCGTTCGGGCCGTGGTAATGTCCTTGATCGGCGAGGTCACTGTGGTGCCATTGGTGTTCGTGAGGATCGGGACACCCGCGCCGTTGTAGTTGCTCTTCTCAGCGGCGACTTCCATGACGACGCTGCCCTCTTGGCTGATCCGTGGCGTCACCGTCAGAATGATCCCCGCATTATCACGGAGGACTTGTGTCGTAGTGCCTGTGGCCGTTGTGTTCGCCCCGTTCGCGACCGGGACAATCTGCCCCACTTGAATTTGAGCGAGTTGGCTGTCCAGCACGGTCACCGATGGACGGCTCAAGACCCGGATGTTACGACGAGTCGCCAAGGCTCGAATCAGGACATTGACCGAGTTCGAGCTGGCCGACAGGACCAGTCCGCCGTACCCCAGGGTGCTATCGGTCCGGCCCAGCGAGAAGTTACTCAGTGCCTGCGACCCGACCGTGGACGGGCTGGCCGCGACGTTTCTTCCGAGCGGCAGATTGTTGAACGGGAATCCCGGAGTCGAGGACTGCGAAATGATCGTCTGGCTGGTCGTGGCCACTCCGCTTTGCGAGGTGGTCGTCGAGGAAATCGTCTGCGGCGCGTCGAGCAGGCTGCGATCGAACAGCAACGAGTTCTGGAACCCGAGCTCGACCCCGAACTGGTCGTTGTCCTCCAGCGTGACTTCCACCAGCAGGGCCTGGATCGCCACCTGTTGCTGTTCGCGGTCGAGCTGATTGGTCAGCTCCATGATCGATTCAAAATAGCGCGGCGTGGCGCTGATAATTAAACTGTTGCTGAGTGGCTCGGGGGTGACAATCACTTCCTGGTCCAGGAGCTGTGAACTGCTGGTCCGGCTGGGATCGATCTGGGCCAGATCGCGTTGGGACTGGAGGTACTGATTGATCGCGGCTGCGATGTCCGCCGCCGGGTTGTTCCGGAGTTTGACGACCTCAGTCTTGCGATTGCGGGCTTCGTTGTCGTCCAGTCGGAAGAGGATCGCTTCGACGATCCGCAGGGCGTCCCCGCCTCCGATCGCAATCACGCTGTTGGTGCGGCCATCGGTCGAGAACTTGAGCGGAACCAGGTTGCTGCCCGCGTCGGTGGCTCCGGCGAGTTGGATGCCAACCGCTCCCTGCTGGGCGTTGGCGGTCTCAGTGAACAGGGACGTGAGCAGTGTCACGGCATCGGCGGCATCGGCGTTCTTGAGTTGGAAGACCTTGATCTCGGCCACCGCCGTGCTGGGCATATCGAGTACCCGCACGAGTTCTTCCATCAGGATCATACTCTGCTTGGGAGCGGCGATCATCAGGCTGTTGGTCCGGGGATCGGCATTGATGCGGACATCAGACAGTAGACCCGAGCGAATCAGATCCTGGGCGGCCTTGTCGGTGGAGAGGAATTCCAGCACGACGGCCTTCGATCCGCCCAGCGTTCCCGTGCCTCCCACGGCCCCGGTCGTCGCCCCGGCCCCGCCTGCGGTTCCGCTGGCCGTCTGCCCGGTGAGGATGTTGCGAATCGCCGTCTGCAGGAAGGTGGCCAGCTCTTCGGCGTTCGCACTCTTGAGCTTGATGAGCTTGGCCTGGGAGACCGATCCCGACTCGTCGCGGTCGATCCGCTTGATGACCGTGCGAACCTCTTCCATGTCGCGCGGCTGGGCTTGCACGATCACGGAGTTCGTGCGGGCGTCGGCCGAGACGCGAATGCGGGTCGACAGCCCCGGACGCAGCGTGGCATCGTTCGGATAGAACCCTTCCAGCGTGGTGACGACCTGCGAAGCGATCGCGTACTCGAGCTGGAAGACCTCGACCTGATGCAGCGGGTCGACCTGCTGATCGAGTTCCTCGGTCAGCTTGAGGACGGACGCCAGGGCATTTGCCGGGGCCAGGATCAACACCGCGTTGGGAGTGACGACGGGGATGATGGCGACCTGGGCGTCGCTCTTTTGAGCGGTCGTGCTGCGGAGCGTCGTCATCCGCTCGTAGACCGTCGTGAGCAGGGTGGCCAGTGACTGGGAGTCGACATGCTCCAGTCGGCGGAGGTGAATCTCGGGCGTGCTGCCCTCGGCCATTTGCTCGATCGTGCGGATGACCCGCATGACCGCTTCGACATCTTTCTCGTTGCCGCGCAGGATCAGCAGATCCAGGTCGGGCATCGATTCGAGAGAGACATCGCCTTTGAGAGTATCGAGGAGGGCCGGCAACGTATCCTGTGGGGATGCGTTGCTCGGCCCCTCCTCGCTCATCGCCCCCGGTTGAGGCTCTTCAGCCTCCGTCGTGGACTTACTTCCTCGATTGAACAGTTCTTCCGGCGACCCGACTTCGGGGGCCTCTGCGGCGGCATCCCGCTCCGCTTGTGCCACGCCCGGACCGCGACGCGGGGGAGCCTTGACTCCGGCTTTCAGCTTCGCCGCGACCAGTGCTGACAGCTCCGGCTGGAGTTTCTCGGCCACCGCGGCTGCACTTCCGGCGACCAGTTCCTGCTTCTGGCCCTTGGCCGAGGGGGCCTTGTCGAGCATGCGGATCAGGCTCTCCAGATTGGCGACCCGGTCTTCACTGGCGGTCAGAATCAACTCATTGCGATCCGCGTTGATCTCCACGGTAAAATGCGGTTGGAGCGGATGGACAGCATCTGCGGCGTCTTTGGCGGGAGCATGCGAAACGATGAACGCGGGGAGGTTGTGCGGCCCGGCATCGGACAGTTGAGATCTCGCTCCAAAAGCAGCGTGAATCTGCTTGGCGATGTCGACCGCCCGGCGTTTGGTGGGCTTGATGGTGACCGAGGTGAGTGCCGCGGGGGACTCCGCCTCGGGAGAGTTGGCTCGCGGTCGGGAAGACGGCGATGGCTCCTCAGCGACATGCTGGACTTGCACGACTCGCCGGTCGTGCGTCGGGCGAGCGGGATGGATGGTTGTCGAGCGGGGAGTCGAGCGACGCGCCTGGGCCGGTCGCTCGTGCCGGACAACCTGGATCTCATCGGAGGTTTCTTCTCCGGTTGTCGCTTCACCAGCGGAGTCGCTCGACGGTTGGTCCTTGACGACCACGGGAGGCCGTCTCGGTCCGATCACGGGGCGTTCGTAGTCGACATGAGCTTGCTGGGCCTCAATCACCGTGAGGAACTGCCCCTTCTCCAGGATGCGATAGCCAAGTTTCTCCAGATCGCGGTTCAGGATGCGCACCGCTTCGGTCCGCGAGTGCTTGTGCCAGTCATGTCGGCTGAACCGGCCCGGCGGGGCGTCGTGAACGACGAGTGTGGAGTGAGTTCCATCGGCCAGGTCTTGCAGCACCTTGGTCCACAGAGTTGACATGTGGTTCAGTGGGACGAGGCTCTCGGGTTCGCTCGAGTGGGAGCCAGACTGCTTCTCGCGGGAGACTTCTTCGTCCACCGGCGGCGCGGCCAGCACGCTCCATCCGAACGCAGGCCACAGCCAAACGGCTGCCACAGCCCCCACCAGGGACCACGCATGCCGACGAACGAATTGGGGGCGACCTGTCATGAAGTGGGACAGCTTTCCAATGTGAGGGGGAAGTTTCCGCGCCTCGCTCCGGTGCCCTGCCGCTTGAATCGATCCAGCCGGTTGCCCCCCAAAGCTGGAAAATTCGCGCACCATGGCACACTCAACCGGATTTATCGGCAAACTCGCTCCAGCTTATGCAGCTTTTCAGAAGCGGATCAAGAAGAATGTCAATACTCCACAACACGCTCTCAGGTCATGCCTTACGATCTCTCCACGAGAGGAACCTGACAGGCCGCCCCATTCCTCCCCTCTTCTAAAATCGACGGTGTTCCCGTCGGAGCCCAGCACTGCTCTTCTCATCGCGGCACAACCGCCACCGAAGGGGAAAGAGGTCAGGCGTCAGCCATCAGCCAGAAGGCTCATCGAGCAATGGCCCTGCCCTGAAGGGGTGGGGTTCCCTGGGCCGCGTGACCCAGGGTGCGCTCCTGCGTCGCGACCCTGGGCTGTGGTGGATCACCCCTTCGGGGTGTGGAGCCATGGTCCAAGCATGGCGGATGGCGGATGGCGGATGGCGGATGGCTTCGCACTTTAGTTGCGGCTGTGCTGCGCTGGGAATTCTTCGGACATCGCCCATTTTCCCTCGGGGTCAGCCATCGGGAAGTCGATGCCAGCGGAGCGGGGAACGCCCTCTCGAAGAGGGTTCCGTCAGCGCCATTCCGTCAGCCCCTCATTTCAGGGGAGCCGGTTCGCCTGGTGCGGCCACAAACGTGATGAGCGGTTTGCCATCTTCGATATTCCAGACAATGACTTCGCCGTCGAAACCGCCCGAAGCGAGCCGTTTCCTGCCTGAGTGGAAGGCGACCGACAACGCCGCATCTTTGTGACCGGTCATCTGCATCGATGGATTGTGCGTTCTGAGATCGAATTGGCGGACCGTCTTATCCGTGGATGAAGCGAACAGGAATTCGCCCGCAGCGACCAGCTTGAAGACCTCACCGTTGAAGCCGCGTTCGCTCGTCTTCATCGCATCGGCAATTTGCCAGCGGTGAATTCGGTTGTCGGCTCCGCTGGAGTACACGTCCTTCCCGTCCGGATGAAACGCTATGCCCGTGACCGACTCGGAGTGCCCGGCATAGGAGGCCAGCAATTCCCCCGACAGTGCGTCGTGGACCTTGGCCGTTTTGTCTCGACTCGCCGAGGCCACCTTCGAGCCGTCGCTGCTCCAGGCCACAGCTGTGGTCCAGTCGGCATGGCTGAGGATCGACAGCTGGACTTTGCCGGTCGCGACCTCGAACACTCGCACCGCCCCGTCGGTCGTCCCCACGGCCAGTCGGTCGCCCTGGGGGTTGAACGCCAGGTCCAGCACCACATCCGAGGTGGCCGCGAGAACCTGCATCAGTTCGCCGGTTTGAGGATTGAACAATCGTGCCTCGCCCAATCGTCCCGGCTGGCCACATGCCACCGCGAGGGTCTGACCGTCCGGGCTCAGGGCCAGGGCGTACGTGCGTTGCCCGACATTCCCGATGCGACGCAGGAGTTTTCCGTCTTGCGGGTTCCAGACGGTGACCTCGTGGTAACCGCCGACGAAGAGTGAGTTGCCGTCCTGACTGAACGCCAGGGCCGCGATGGGCAGGCGAAACGGATATGACTCGGGAGCTGCGGGATGAATCGGCGGTGGAACGATCGAGACTAACTCCGCTTGGGGGTCAGCGCCATCGAACTTGGCCCCGGCTTCGATCCATCTCTGGAACAGGGCAATTTGCTCCCCAGGCAGCGGTTCCTGCTTGGATGGCATCCGCTCATCGGCATCGCTGGAAGTGATGCGGCGGAAGACCTCGCTCTGGTCGGGTTTGCCAACTGTGAATCCGGCGACGCCCGAATCGCCTGGCTTCATGGCCCTCTCGAATGAGTCGACGCGATACCCGCCTTCGGCCGTCTTCGGTCCGTGGCAGCCGAGACAGTTGTGTAACAAAATGGGAGCCAGATCCTTGCGAAAGCTGACGGGCTCCTCGGCGCTCGCGGCGGAAATCGCAATGAGGACCGCCGCCAGCGCTGCGAAGGTTTTCAGGAATGAGGAGTGCTTCATGGTCGTTGGGTTAACCCATGCGTCGTGGGATGTCGGCCCGGCCTAGTGCGTGAACAGTGGTGGACGGTCGGCCGACCTGACACCTCATGGTCCACCCACTGAAAGAGGAGGAGTAGCTGCGTTCGCCAGAACGCGGGCAACCCGCACTCTGGCGAGTGCAGCTACCTCACCAGTTGGTGGACCACTTCATCAGCTGTACTGCAACGGAATGGGCTTGGCTTTGGCCAGTGTGAAGGGGCGATTTTGCTGGTCGTGGAGTTCCGTGGCGGGATCGATCCCCAAAAGATGGTACATCGTCGCGACAAAATTCACGGGTTCGACCGGGGATTCCGCGGGGTAGGCCCCGAGTTTATCCGACGCACCGTACACCTGCCCGCCGGTGATGCCCGCTCCGGCCAAGCAGATCGTGTACACATCGGGCCAATGTTCGCGACCACCGTTTTTCAAGGTCACTTTTGGTGAGCGTCCGAATTCGGTGGCCACGACGACCAGGGTTTCGTCCAACTGGCCCGACTGTTCCAGGTCAGTCATCAACGCATGAAAGGCGAGATCGAACGGCGGGATGAGATCGTCTTTCAAGGCCGAGAAGTTATTCCAGTGGGTGTCCCAGGCGAACCCGTTGCGGCCCTGCGTGCGCTCCCAGTTGCACTGGACCAGCCGCGTTCCCGCGTCCAGCAACCGCTTGCCCAGCAGGACCGACTGGCCGAATAAGTTGCGGCCGTAGCGTTCCCGCGTCGCTTTGTCGACGCCCGCTAGGTCCACCGCCTGACGCACCGCCTCTGAGCCAATGACGCCCAGCGCCTTGGTCTGGTTCTCGTGGAGTGACTGAGCTAGGGCTGTGTCGCGCAGGAACTCGGTCTGCCCATTCAACTGATCGACGAGTCGCAGGCGGCGGTGAATCACCTCCGCATCGATGCTGGGGGCCAGTGGCAAATGCTGCAGCTTGAAGTCGTCGTCGTTCGGGTTGCCGCCGGTCAACATCGGATCGTACTTGCCGCCGAGGATGCCCGCGAATTGCCCAGCTCGTCGGCCACCCGCGACATCAATGCGGTGCGGCACGAACACGAACGGGAACATCGGGCCGTTGCCCGGAGCGATGCGGGCCATGCAGGAACCGAAATGCGGCATGTCCTGGCGCGACATCGAGTTCACATCGCTCACTGATCGCGGGTACTTCTCGCCGGTGAACATCCAGTACGCAGCCCGACCATGATCGTTGTGCTCATGGTGCATGGAACGCACCAGTGCCATCTGGTGCATGTGCTTGGCGGAGTGGACGCAGTGCTCGCCAAAGCGCACCCCCGGCGTTGTCGTTTCGATGGTGTTGAACTCTCCGCGAATCTCGACCGGCGTGTCGGGCTTGGGGTCGAACATGTCGTGCTGTGGATTGCCGCCGGACAGAAAGAGAATGATGCAGTTCTTGGCGCGACCAAAGCTCGGACCATGTTTTTGTCGGTCCGCCTCAGTCGTCGGATGAGCGTACAGGTCCGACAAGGCCAAACCGGCCATCGACAGACCACCGACGCGAATCATCTCGCGCCGATAGAGCCCCAGCGAAGGTTGCGTCAGGGAGCGGGTCAGGTCATTTTGCAAAATAGACCTCTTCTCGGAAGAACACAGGACATTCAGATGGCATTTCGACGCCTGGACAGAGTAACATCAATTTTGATTGATGTCTTCGTCAGGTTGGGAAAATTTTCCATCCTCCGCATGAGTTCGTCGATCGACTCACTGGGTGGAATTGAGAATCACCTGATCGCTGTCAACGCCGCCCCGCTGGCTCTGGCTGTGTCACCTTTTGCTCCGCAAAAGGGCGGCCTTTTGCAGGGCAAAAGCGAAAATCGCACATCGTCCCCCATGTTTTCACAGCCCCGGAGCAATTGGTTGAGAACAACACGATCCAACATCGGTGGGGCGATTCTGGTGGCCGCGCTGTCTGTTCTGTTCGTCGGTGACATCCAGGCGGTCACACCCGTTCACGAGCCGGGACCGTTCGTGGAGCGCGTGACGCCCCCGGCACTTTGCCGTGGACGCACCAATCGCGTGGAGTTGTTTGGCCGCGAACTGGACGGCGCTCTGGATGTCTGGACCTCGTTGCCGGGCATACGGCTCAAGGCTGTCCCCCAGGGAGCGAGCGACTCGCAGCACGCGACGTTCGAGGTCGACGTTCCGGCGAACGCGCCCTTGGGGTTGTATGGGCTGCGCGTCGCGACCCGTAGCGGCCTCAGCAATGTGCATCTGTTTCTGATTGACGAATTGCCGATCCAGTCGCGGGAGAGTTTGCCGTCCTCTGCGTCGTCGTCCTTACGGAAAGTTGCATTGCCCGCCGCCATCTTCAGTCCCTGCCGCGCGGTTACGGTCGACCGTTATGAGATCGATGTCCCGCCCGGACAGCGCATCACGTTCGAGGTGGTGGGGAACCGTTTTGGCAAGGACTACGACCCGCTCGTCACGATTCGCGACGCGCGGGGCCGCATCGTCGCGGAACGGGACAACGATGCGGGGCTGTTCTTCGACTGCCGCTTTGAGCACACGTTCGCCGATGGCGGTCTCTACTCTGTCGAAGTCCGCGACGCACGATTTGACGGTGACCCCACGTGGCAATACCTGCTGCGGATGGGCGACTTCCCGATGGCCCGTGTGGCAGTCCCGTCCAGTGTGACTCTCGGCGCCGTTTCGCGTGTGCAGCTGTCCCCGTCGACGGGATCTGCGATGGAGGTGACACTCCCCGCAGAAGCGCCGCTCGGGTGGTTCTTTCAGGAAGTGCGTCAGTCGCCGCAGGGGCTGGCGACCTGGATTCCGCTGCATGCCGACCGGCTCGAACATGCGTTGGAGACAGAACCCAATGACGCTCGAGAGACTGCGACTCCGGCAAATGTGCCAGCGGCTTTACATGGCATACTCAACACCGCGGGGGACCGCGACTGGTTCCAGATCGAGATGCAGCCGGGAAAGGCGATCCTGTTTCGCAGCGAGGCCCGCGCCCTCGGTTCGCCAGCGGATCTCGAACTGATTCTTCTCGACCCCGATGGAAAGGAAGTTCGCCGCAACGATGAAGTCAAGATCACCGAGGGCCCGGAGTCGTGGTCGGTCGAAGCCTCGTTGGAATACTCGGCCCAGAAAGCGGGGCGGCACTGTCTGTGCGTTCGCGACATGACCGGCGGCGGCGGCCCGGCCTTTGCCTACCGAGTCGAAGTAACCGCCAGCGAAGCGAAGCTCGAACTCAGCTTAGCTGTGGATCGCGTGACGCTGCCTCAAAATACCTATCAACCGGTCCCGCTCAAGATCACGCGCACGCAGTTCGCCGGACCGATCGAACTCGAATTGCTCGGAGCCCCGGCGGGAGTCGTGCTGGAACCGACGACGATTCCTGCCGACGTTTCGGAGATTGTCTGCCGACTGAAGTCCGATGGTTCGACACCACAGGGGCTCGCGACCTTGCAGATCGTCGGACGCTGGAAATCGGCGGAACCTAGCGGCGGGCCATCGGCCACGGCTTGGGCCACAACAAGACCGCTGATCGACCAGCGTATTAAAGATAGTGACCTGAGACTCACGGCACTCCGCGATGACCAGTTGTCCCCGCCCCCTTCACTCTCCAATCGCATCGCGCTGCTCATCATTCCGCCGTCTTCATTCGACATGCACCTGCCCGAAGCGACCTTGCTGGTGACCAAGTATGTCGATGGGAAATTCCCTATTGTCACCACGCGATCGACCGGCTTCACGTCGCCGATCACGTTCACGGCTCGGGGAGGCCAGATCGGTGCCGAAGCCGAAGAACGCAGCAACATCTTCGTGCGATTGCCAGCGGCCACTCCGGACCAGCTCGCTGTCGATGGCCTGGTGTTCAATCGCATTCTGACGGCCTATGGAAAGTTCCGCGTCGAGGTCATCGCCACAGCCAGCGAAGAGACCCGCCGCGTGACGCTCACTCGCACGTTTGAGATGGAAGTGAAGTCCGCATTTTCGCCAACAGCAGAAGTTGCAACCGTGGAGATCGACATCGGTGGGACAGCCACGTTTCGCATTCTGGCCAATCGCACCCCCGCCTTCGATGGCCCAGTGAATCTGACCTCGTCGACATTGAACGGATTCGAATGCCCCGAGAAAATCGAGATTCCGGCGGGTCAAGCCCACGTCGACCTCCTCGTGAAAGCGGCCCCGAAGACGCCTCCGGGCAACACCCAGTTCCGACTGGTCGCACGCGGCAATGTTGGGAAATACGAGGAAGAGGTCAACGGACCGAACCTCACGATCACGGTCAAGAAGCCGCCGCTGGAGAAAAAGCCATGATCGCAAACAATGGCACGATCACCTGCCAAGGCACTCGTCTCGCCTCCGCAGCGTGCCTGCTGCTGGCGATGTTGTCGTGCGGATTCGTTTCCGCATTGCGCGCTGACGAGTCCCTCGTCGTCCAGCTGCAAGTGGCCCCCGCGAAGTTCACGTTGTCGAGCAGCCGGTCGCGCCAGCAGTTGCTGGTCACCAGTCAATTCGCCAATGCCGACCCGCGCGAAGAAGCGGATGTGACTCGCAAGGCCACGTTTGAGAGTCTCACCCCCTCAGTGGCACTGGTCACAACGACGGGTGTCGTGGTCCCCAATGGATATGGCACCGCTCAAATTGTCGTCCATTACGCGGGTCGGGAAGCGCGGGCCGAGGTGCAAGTCGCAGGCGTCGCCGACCCTGACCCGATCGACTTCGAAACCGAGGTGGTGGCCGCACTCAGTCGCGCGGGTTGCAACTCCGGAGCCTGCCACGGTTCTCCGAAGGGGAAGGATGGCTTCCGGCTCAGCCTGCGTGGCTTTGACCCCGCACTCGATTTTGCGTCGCTCGTCCGCGAGTCGTCCGAACGACGCACGAATCCGTTCGAACCGGAGGACAGCCTGATCCTCCAAAAGGGCTTGGCACGCATCGGTCACAAGGGCGGCGTCCGCTTCGGGACCACCGACTCCACCTATCAGGTGTTGAGAACTTGGATCGCGCAGGGCTGCCCGCCGAGCGTCGCTCCAGGGAAAATCGGGTCCGCGAAACGCACGCTGGCCCGCCTGGAAGTCCTGCCCACCCGTCGCCGACTGGCCACTTCGCAACCTTCGCAGCAGCTCATGGCCAGAGCCCACTTCAGCGACGGCACCGCCCGCGATGTCACCCATCTGGCCGTCTTCACATCGAGCGACCCCGCGATGGCGACCGTCACTCCCGATGGCTTCGTCGAGTTTCAAGCGACAGCGGTCACGACGATCCAGGTCCGTTATCTCGATCAAATCCTCGGCGTCGAGTTGACGTATGTTGATCGCGATCCCGCGTTCGTCTTTGCCGCACCACCCATCGCGAACTTCATCGACGAGCACGTCTTTGCCCGGCAACAGGACTTGCAACTGCTGCCAGCGGAGCGGGCCACCGATGCGGTCTTTCTGCGGCGAGTCTACCTCGACGCCATCGGGACGCTCCCCACCGTCGACGAGGCTCGACGGTTTCTCGATTCGCCGGACTCGGACAAGCGGGCGAAGCTCATCGACGAGCTTCTCGAACGCGAAGAATTCGCCTGGTTCTGGGCACTCAAGTGGGCCGACGTGATGCGCGGCAGTGATGTGACGATCAGTCGTCGCGGCGTCCATAGTTTTCACCGTTACCTCGTCCAGTTGTTTCGGGAAGACCTGCCGTTCAACCAGTTTGCCAAGGAAGCATTGACCGGCCTGGGAAGCACCTTAAACCAGCCCGCCGCCAATTTTCATCGCATTGCCCGCACGCCCGAGGACGCCGCCGAAGCAACCGCACAGTTGTTTCTGGGCGTCCGCATCCAATGTGCTAAGTGCCACAATCACCCGTTCGAGGCCATGACGCAGGATGACTACTACGGGCTGGCGGCTTATTTCGCGCGGGTCAAATTTAAGGGCCAGCAATTCGGACTCGACGACGAGATCGTCTACCTGGAACGCAGCGGCGAGGTGCGCCACCCGACTCGCAACGTCAATGTGGCCCCTATCGCCTTCGGGGAACTCGCTACCGATCAAGGCCCCGATCATGATCGCCGCGAAGTGCTGGCCGAGTGGCTGACCCGAATAGACAATCCGTACTTTGCCCGGGCCACGGTGAACCGCATCTGGTTTCACCTCTTCCAGCAGGGCATCGTCGAACCGGTCGACGATTTCCGCAACACGAATCCGCCCTCCAACCGCGAGTTGCTCGACGCACTGGCCGATCAGTTTGCGAACGGCGGATACCGCGTGAAGCCCATCATCCGCGCCATCTTGAATTCGAACACCTATCAGCTCGATTCGAAACCACCTTCGCGACAATCGCCCAAAGCCGCGAATCCGGATCGCTACTTCACGCATTCGGGTATCCACATGCTCTCCGCCGAACAAGCGCTCGACGCCATCTCATCCGCCACCGGTGTCCCGGCGTCGTTCCCGGGTTTTCCGCCAGGCACGCGGGCCATCGAGTTGGCGGAAGGGGCCATCGACCATCCGTTCCTCCAGGCGTTCTCGAAGCCCGTCCGCGATGCTCTATGCGAGTGTGCCCGCGAGGACGAACCGTCTCTGAATCAAGTCCTGCATCTGGTGAATAACGCGAAGATTCTCGGCGACATCACGTCCAGCCAGAGCCGCGTCAGCCAACTGATGGCAGCTGGGCTCACCGACGAAAAGATCCTCGAAGCGATCTTTCTCTCGACACTCAGCCGCCGTCCAACCGCCAGCGAGCGTCAACTGCTGACCGACTATCTGGGCCAGACCGCTGATCGCCAGTCGGGCTTTTACGATTTGCAACATGCGTTGCTCAACTCGAACGAGTTCCTCCTGCGGCACTAAATGCCTCCCCACAGAAGCGAATGCAGCCATCCCGTCAAAGTCCAGTGCATGCGCAGGCGTATGGGATTCACTGCACTTTCGGTTCTGTGAGGTGGCCTTTAGAACACGGCAACGCACTTTGTGAAGTGGGGGAACTCATCTCTGACTGAAAACTGAAAACTGACGACTGATGACTGAACACCAACGCACTGTGTGTGCCTCAGAAAAGTAGGCAACTGCCAGTTTCTGCCCCCCTCTCCCCCGCGATCGGCTTGATCGTCAGGGAAAAACCTCACTGCGGGGGAGAGGGCTGGGGTG